>JAYSPU010000246.1:0-13788 GCA_043721935.1 Bacteroidota bacterium
TCAAAGTCGGCAACGTCTTTCAATCTGATAAGTCTGCTCGGTGAATTGTCGAGAATTAAATTTTGTAATTCTGTTAAATTGTCAACAGCATTATCCGTCAGTGTCAGATACAATCGATTATGATCGTTTATATATCCGTTAGATTTCAGAATATTGGATTGAGTCACGGCCAATTCAATCTGCTTCAATGAAATTCCCAATGCAGCAACTTTTTCCGGTGAAAGAATAATTTGGTATTCCTTGGTCTTTCCTCCAATAATGGCAATGTCTGCAACACCCGGTGTAGCGGCCAGATAAGGCTTGACCTGATACATGGCAATTTTTTTCAGTTCTATCTGCGAGCGGTTACCTTCAAGCGAGAATCCCATTACCGGTAAAATAGAAGGATTCATTTTCTCTATGGTGATAGATACATTGGCAGGTAATGTATTTTTAATCTGATTGATATACGACTCCAGTTGTTGCCGGGAATTATCAATGTTAGCATCCCATTTCAGGAAAACTGAAATTTCACAACTACCGCGAGACGTCGTACTTCGCAAGTAATCGAGGCCTTCCGTACGTTTGATGCTGTTCTCCAACGGTACAGTTACCGTAGTCATCATTTTGTCAACAGGTTGCTGACCGGCATTGGCAATCACTTTGATTTTAGGAAAAGTAATGTCGGGAAATAATCCTGTCTTCAAATGCTCATAGCTGTAAAACCCTGCTATAAGTACAAGCACCACTACTGCTAATAATGGAAATTTAAATTTGTGATGATGTGCGCTCATGGTCGTTCAATCGTTACCAATGAAGAATCTGCCATTCCATAACCACCTTGCAAAATAAGTTGATCGTTTGTTGAAAGTGATCCATTAATTATTTCGGTAAGCGAATCATTTTGCAATCCCGTTTGCACAGGCACTTTTATAGCCAGAGAATCATTTACCATTTTCATCACCCAGAAATTTTTTTGCATCTCATCAGTTTGTACTGTAAGCGTAGGAACAGTGAGTAAGTGCTCCTTCTGATTTTTGGCTATACGGATCACAACATTCAGATTCTCCGGTATTTTTTGGTTTGGTAGTCTTACGAAAAATGACTGCGATTGAGAAGTAACATCAACAGAAGGCATGCTGCCGGAAATCGTGGAATGAAAAACGTAGCCATCCGGCAATATCATTTCACACGCTTTACCAATGGTTACAAACGAGTTAAATTCGTAAGGAACATTGACTTGAACAATCAGCGAAGAAGGAACAGAGTATGTGGCAAGAACATCACCTTCACTGACGTAATCTCCCTGCAATACATTGACTGCGGTAATGATGCCAGAACCATTGGTATAGATCGGCAATGGTTTTTGAAATTTGCTGAGTGAAGAATCAAGTGATTTCAAATTTTTTAATGCTTCCTGTTCTTTTGTATCAATGGTACAAAAAAGTTTCCCTGCACTCACTGCATCCCCGGGTTTAAACTGCAGAGCAGAGATGTACCCTGTATTCGCGCTACGGATCGTATTCTTCTTTTGAAAAATAGTCACGCCATTTAACCGTATGTATTCAGTAATTGAATGAAATGACGGATGCACAACGGAAACCTTGGTTCTAACAATTCCGTCTTCAACATTTTGCTTCACAGTACCGCTGCATGAAACCATCCAGCACATTCCGGAGGTGATTATCAAATTAAATAAAAAAGCGGGGAGTTTGTTCATGGTTATTACCAATTATAATAATTGTATGTATTGATCAACAGCCACAAGTTAGCTAACGTCTGAATTTTATTCTGATTGCTGCTTACATAGTTCTGTAAAGCATTCAGGTAATCAGTTACCGAAACCTGTCCGGTTATTATTTTATCCTTGATCATCTGAAGCACTATTTCCTGAGTGTTTAATTCTGAACTAATAAGAGTGACTGACTCACGAGTTAAAACAATCTGCCGCTGAAGCGCCTCCAGATTGTTTTTAACCTCAAGTTGGTTTTGCTTTTCATACTGCTTGTTATTTTCCAGCAACAATCTGGTCTGCTCCGAATTTTTTTTTCGTTGTCCACCATCTGATATCGGAACTACCAATTGCAATCCGGCGCTGAAACCGGTGTAATGGGAAATGTTATCAGTTGTAGATGCATTCAATCCTGCATTACCAAAAGCAGCTAACTGAGGTTTATACTTCAAGTTGAAAACGTCCTGTTGAACAGAAATAGAAGTGCTATCCAGTTGATATTTCTTTTGGAACTGGTAGTGATCCTGAAGAGGAGTCTCTGAAATGGATGGTTCTGCAACAGTATAAACCGTCGTATCTGAAACGGCACAAATGCTATTCAACTGCCCAAAAGCATTGGCAAGATTTATTTTCAATTGCTGAATATCCACTCTTCTTTGTTTCATTTCAATTTCAAGAAGCAGGTACTCGCTCTGTGGTAATAATCCTTTCTGCACCAATAGCTCTTCTACTGACTTTCGGTCTTCGACAAGTGATATTATATTTTGCTGAAACAGGATGAATTGCTGGATCTGGTAAATAGTAATATACTGTATGGCAATGTTGTAATCCAGCTCATGCAATAGCCGATCGTTTTTATTCACCAACAAATCCACTTGCAGTGAATTCTGTCGTAGATAGGTATTCATGATTCCTCCAGCCAGCAAGGGAATAGCTGCACCAACTTGTGCCGAATATAAGCCTCCATTACTCAATGAAACATCATAACCATAAGCATTTCGTTCCGGATTTTGTGTAATGCTTATGAACCGCCTGTTATTAAAAAGGAATGGTGCAAAAAGATAACCGGCTGTCAGATTAACAATTGGTTTTCGGAATTGCGACAATATTATACTTTGTTGAATCTGATTAGAACGCTGCAGATTTTTATTTTCAAAAAGAGCCGGATTATTTACTCTTGCAATGGTTTTATAAAAATCAAGTGAGCGTGAATCTTGCGCCATCATGCTTGATACGCAAAACAACAAAAAGATCAGCAGCCGAATCTTCATACGCCCCTAAATTTTACCAATGGTGAAAATGTTTATGCTTTTCCGGCGTGATTTCCTTTCTTGATTCCTTACGAACCGGGACGTACAAATATAGAATATATAAACGAATGGTATATAGAATTTACAGTCTTTCAACTTATCTTATAACGTTGTGAATCTCCTTAAAACAGTTCCGGTTAACTCGTCTTTTTATAGTTCCACACGGCCCAACTATTAAAGAAAATAGCGAAGCCGGTAATGATAAGGAGTTCTTTTTTAACATCTTCAAACCCGCTTCCTTTTAGGACAACCATACGCATTAACCCGCTGGGCGGAATGTTAAGCGGAAATTATTCACCCCGGTAAAAATTAGGAACACCGTCAAGCGTCATTCCGCCCGTTATCAAAGACGTTAAGAAGTTGTACGGCGGAATGACACTTGAATGATTCTGTTAATAAGAAACTGTATTCAAATTTCTGCTTAACATTCACCCAGCGGATTGATCGCGTTCATGAAACATTCAAGCAGATTACCAATGAATTCACAAGTTCCTTGACAGGATGACTTCGTAGGAAAGGTTGTGGGTTTTGAACTCACAAGATTCTTTCAGAATTTCGCTCGTAGATTGTTGATTACAGTCTGTTCAATGATCACCCAATGTCAAAAGTGCGATCGCCGATCGCTGATCACCAATCACCATTACCTCAATATCTGCAATCGATACGCATCCAGCTTTATAAAAATAAAAAGCAAAATCGTAAACGACCACAAGGATGATCCACCGTAACTAAAAAACGGCAATGGAATTCCAATAACCGGTGCGAGTCCTATTGTCATTCCGATGTTAATCATGAGATGGAAAAATAAAATACAGGCAACACCGTAGCCGTATATTCGGGAGTATGGCGAACGCTGTCGTTCAGCGACGAAGACAATTCTCGAGAGAAGAGCAATGAATAATCCGATGACGACCAAGCTTCCAAGAAAGCCCCACTCCTCGCCTACTGTGCAGAAAATAAAATCGGTAGACTGTTCCGGAACGAAATCAAATTTTGTTTGTGTTCCGTGCAAAAATCCTTTGCCGAAAAATCCGCCGGAACCAATTGCAATTTTACTCTGATTCACATTGTAGCCGGCTCCTTTGAGATCCAGTTCTTTTCCGAGTAAGACGTCAATACGTGTTCGCTGATGCAGTTGCAATACATTGTTGTAAACATAGTCGACACTGAAAACGATACTGGAAGCGACGATGGCAGTGGCCAGAATAACTAAAATATTTCTTCTGTTTTTACGAACCAGGAAAAATATTATCAATGCTATTCCGCCTATCACACTTAGCAAAACAACTTTTTTTACCAGTAGAGTCAGGACAAACAATGCGATTGAAAACAATCCAAGTAATAATATATTTCCCGACAAACCTTCTCTGTACAACACCAGAATAAATGCCAGAAAGACCAATGCAGAACCTGTATCATTTTGCAAGAGTATGATAACAGCAGGCACACCAATTACAATAGCAGAGATAATCTTCGTTCGCAAATCTTTCATTCGTATATCCAATGTACTGAGGTATTTTGCCAATGCCATATTCGTTGCAAACTTTGCAAACTCAGCAGGCTGTAATTTGAATGAACCAATGTCAATCCATCCATACGAACCTTTGACATCTCTTGCAAAAGCGAATGTAGATAAACACAAGAGTAGCACTAATCCGTAAATAGGATAAGCAAATGCAGCATAAAATTTTCCATCGATGATTAAAACCATGATAGCAATTAATAATGCTCCTGTAATCCAGATGGTTTGCTTTCCGTAATTCTGAGTAAGATCAAAAATACTTTTATGATCTTCGTCATAGACGGCTGCATAAATATTCATCCAGCCGAAAAAAACCATGACCAGAAATAATCCAACCATCACCCAATCGATTCCTTGCAATATGCCTTTGTCTTGTCTCATTTTGCAATGGGTTTTTTAACTGCGTTGGCATTGACTAATATCTTCGGTTGTTTTGAGGTCGTATCTTTTTTAACCGGCAGTTGATAAATCTTTGGTTGAATTACGCCTTCCAGCATTCGCTTTTCAATGGCAGGACGTGAGATAGAATCGTTCAGGTATTTTTCAATCATCAAGGTAGCAATTGGCGCAGCCCATGATGCACCCCAACCGCCATTCTCTACCATGATACCAATAGCAATTCTGGGATTTTCACGAGGGGCATAACCAACAAACAGTGAATGATCTTTTCCGGGATTTTGAGCGGTTCCTGTTTTTCCACAAATGGTAATTCCTTTTATTTTTGAACCGGCAGCTGTTCCCGATTCCACAACATCTTCCATTCCCTGAATGACGATGTCGTAAAACTTAGGATCAACATCGGTAAAATTCTTTTCGAATAATTTTTTGTCCGGATTGCTTTCTTTCCCAATGTACTTTACAATGTGCGGAATATAAAAATAACCTTTGTTGGCAATGATACACATGGTATTTGCCATTTGAAGTGGCGTGATTCCCAATTCACCCTGACCAATTGAAAGCGAAATGACAGTTGATGATTTCCAACGTCCTTTGCCAAAATATTTATCGTAGTACTGAACGCTTGGAACATTTCCTTTCAACTCTTGCGGTAAATCGCTGTACAGTCTTTTACCAATTCCAAAAGTCAATACGTGATTACGCCAGTTCTCATAACCTTCCTCTGTCGTTTTAAATCTTTTCTGATCAATAATAGTTCGAAATACATAACAGTGATATGTATTACATGAATGTGCAATGGCTGTCCGTAAATCCAAAGAACCATGACGTGCATCACATTTGACGGTCATCGATCCCATGTGATAACCACCGTCGCAATAATAACTCGTCGATGGATTTAAAACTCCTTCCTGTTCTGCAATTAAATCGTTAATCAATTTAAATGTTGATCCGGGTGGATAATAGGCCATCAACGCACGATTGAACAAAGGCTTCGTCGGATCCAATAACAATCCAACGTAATTTTTTGTGCGTGCTCTACCTACTAACAAATTCGGATCGTAAGCCGGCGCGCTGACACAAGCGAGAATTTCTCCTGTAGAAGGTTCAATGGCTACCATTGCACCAACTTTATTTTGGAACAACTGTTCTCCATAGAGTTGAAGTTTTGCATCAAGAGAAAGTGTTAGATTTTCTCCGGCCACAGCAGCGGTATCATATTTTCCATCCTGGAAACTTCCTTTCTCCCTATTGAACACATCAACAAGTACACGTCTGATTCCACGGCGACCTCTTAATACTTTCTCATACGACTGTTCAATTCCGGATTTTCCTATGTAGTCACCATCGCGATAGTAATCGTCTTTCCTTGTAATGTTTGTATCTACTTCGCCAATGTAACCGAATAAGTGAGCAGCAATAGGTGTAGGATATTTTCTCAATGTACGCGGCTGCACAAAGAATCCGGGAAAGTTGTAAAGTTTTTCCTGAAACGTTGCATACGTCTCTACAGATAATTGTTTTTCAAAAATGGAAGCTTTGACAGGAGAATACGCTCTTGCTTTGCGGTATTTCTCACGATAATCTTCAGGAGAAATTCCAATGAGACGACACAATTCAAGTGTATCCAGATTTTTTGCTTGCTTTGGAATTATCATCAGGTCATACACAGGTTCATTGTAAACGAGCAACCGGCCTTTTCTATCGTTGATCAATCCGCGTGACGGATAGTCAATAACCAAACGCAAGACATTATTATTGGCAGAAAATTTATAACTCTCATCAATGATCTGTATATAAAAAAGACGAAGCAGGTAGACGAGCGCAACCGAAAAGAAAATTAAATAAATTACACTTTTTCTACCCGATGATACGTTCATTTCTATTCAACTGTCTCCCGAACAAGTATTGACTTAAGAGTATTAATCCGATTGTAATTGCGCTGTTGATCAGTACTTTCAAGAAGGTCATAAAGAATTCGCTGAACCGAAAAACTTCAATGTAAAAGTACGCAAAATGGTGAATCAAAACCATCATGGCCGTGTAAGCAATGAACCAATTGAATCCTAAAACCTGCGGACTTAGTTTCGTTTCAAGTTCATATCCGTCACGAGGTGCAATCAGCCGCAGCACACCGGGGCGTGCAAATCCCATCAATACGGTAGCAGCAGCATGCATACCACCGGAGTTTCCAAACATGTCGATTGTTAAACCTGTGATTAAACAAAGCAACAACAATAACCAATTTGGAATTTCCACAGGTAATAATAAAATGAACAATACGTATACATACGGATTGACGTATCCGCTCCACTGAATATGATTCAGGATGACTACTTGTACAACAATCAAAAAGAGGAATCGAATAAGTTGTTGGATAATTTTAACGATCATTTTTAAATGGCTCCTCCAATGCCCGTTGTTCGTCTTTGAATAAATTATTTACGATAAAGACATACGTTAATTTACCGAATGGTGAAGAAAACTTAACTGAAATATCCTGAAAGTTATTGCCCGACTTCGCATTTACCTCGTCAACGATTCCAATCATTACACCTTCCGGAAAAATAGCTGAATAGGAACTCGTAATGACCGTATCGCCTTTTGAAATTTTCACATGCTTTGCAATGTCATTCAACGAACCGTGTGTTGGATCGAATCCATCCCAAACCATTGAACCGATGTATCCGGTATTTTTCAACTTGGCACTGATGCGGGTGTCTTTGTGTAGAAAAGAATAGACCGAACAATAATGGTCAGAAACGTCTTTCACAATTCCCACAACACCATCGGTACAAATCACACCCATTTCTCTTTTTATTCCCTGACGACTTCCTTTATTCAATGTTAAATAATTACTTCTTCTGTTGATGGAATTATTAATGACTTTGGCTGTCAAAAATGTGTACTGTTGTTTGTAAATAGTATCCTTTCTTGAAGCATGGATAGCACTGTCGATATAAGAAACATCCGGAAGCAATGTTTTCAATGCTGCATTTTCTCTGGACAACGCATCATTTGTAGAACGAAGATTGATGTATTCAGTCACAGCACTAACACCGGCATCGACTTTTGCTGCCGTTCTGTTGGTAGAATTAACAAAACTTGCCCGTTGAAAATTATTATTGCGAACGATAAGGTATCCGCATAGAGTCTCCAGCAGCAGAAAAAAAATAAAGAAATTATATTTCCAAAGAAACAGGAATAAACTACGCATGACAGGTTTAGTGGCCCGACCGGGCTATTGGTTCATGGTGAGAGGTCAGACCTACGGTTGACAATACATTTCTTAATGCAAGAATCAAATTGCTTACGGAATTAGGAATTTAAATCGGCCGATATTTTTAAGAGCAATTCCGGTTCCGCGAACGACAGCTCTTAACGGATCTTCTGCTACGTGTACAGGAAGTTTAGTTTTCAATGCAATGCGTTGATCCAGTCCGCGTAAAAGAGCACCGCCACCGGTCAGATAAATACCTGTACGGTAAATATCCGCTGACAATTCAGGAGGCGTCATCTCTAATGCTTTCAAAATCGCTTCTTCAATCTTGGTGATTGATTTATCCAGTGCATGAGCAATTTCAGAATAGCTCACGGTAATTTCTTTTGGAATTCCTGTCATCAGGTCACGACCGTGAACAGCAAAATCAGGCGGTGGATTTTCCAGTTCTGGCAATGCCGAACCCACTTCAATTTTAATACGTTCAGCAGAACGTTCACCGATTAGGATATTATGCTGGCGGCGCATGTAATCCCAGATGTCATTAGTGAAACCGTCACCGGCCACACGAATAGACTGATCGCAAACGATACCACCCAAAGCGATAACGGCAATTTCACTGGTACCACCACCAATATCAATAATCATGTTTCCCATTGGTTCTTCCACATCGATACCAATACCGATTGCAGCAGCCATAGGTTCATGAATTAAGTATACTTCTTTTGCTCCGGCATGTTCAGCTGAATCGCGTACCGCTCTTTTTTCCACCTCCGTAATACCGGACGGAATACAAATCACCATTCGCAACGAAGGCGTGAACAAACTTCCTTTCGGATTGATCATCTTGATCATTCCCCGAATCATGTGTTCAGCAGCGTCAAAGTCAGCAATCACACCATCTTTCAAAGGCCTTACTGTCTTGATGTTTTCGTGTGTTTTACCGTGCATCATCATGGCCTGCTTGCCAACGGCAATGACCTTTCCCGAACTTCGGTCGATGGCAACGATAGATGGTTCGTCTACCACCACTTTGTCATTGTGAATGATCAGCGTATTGGCCGTACCCAGGTCAATCGCGATTTCCTGTGTTAAAAAATCAAATAATCCCATGCTATTTTTGGTTGGACTGAAATCGTTTTTCGACTTCCGGTTCCATTTATTAAATCCTCTATACGCAAAAACGAATAGAGGGTTTTGTCTGTTCTATAATTTATTAATGACGGAAGTGGCGAATTCCCGTTGTCACCATGGACATATTGTGTTCATTGCAATAGTTGACCGATTCCTGGTCTTTCACTGAGCCGCCCGGCTGAATGACTGCATGAATACCTGCCTTGTCAGCAATTTCAACACAATCAGGAAAAGGAAAAAAGGCATCGCTGGCCATGACAGCACCTTTCAAGTCAAATTGAAACCGATTTGCCTTATCAATTGCCTGTTGCAAAGCATCGACGCGGGATGTTTGTCCCGTACCACTGCCGATCAACTGACGATTTTTAACGAGTACAATCGAATTAGATTTTGTATGCTTGACAATTTTGTTGGCAAATTCAAGATCATCATACTCTGCATCAGAAGGAGAAAGGGTTGTCACGACCGTCATTTCTGCTTTTGTCTCTACCCTCACATCCCGATCTTGTTCCAGCACACCGTTTAAAACTGAACGGAATACCCTGGAAGCAAATCTGATGTTTTTCTCAACGAGCAAAATGCGATTCTTTTTTTGTTTCAAAATAGTGAGTGCCTCTGCTGTAAAACCGGGTGCAATCAATATTTCAAAAAATAATGCATTCATTTTGGTTGCAATCTCCACTCCTACTTCACGATTGACACCAATGACGCCGCCGAATGCAGAAACTGAATCTCCCGCTAAGGCATCGTCCCATGCTGAATCAATGGTAGCACGGCTTGCCAATCCGCAAGCATTATTATGTTTAACAATGACAACTGTCGGCTCGGAAAACTCCTTCATCAAAGCAACGGTTGCATCAATGTCAAGTAAATTGTTGTACGAAATTTCTTTCCCGTGTAACTGATCAAAACATTCGTCAAGTTTTCCAAAAAAAGTTCCCTGTTGATGAGGATTTTCTCCGTAACGAAGTCCTGATGAGACCACTATACTCTGTTTAAAAACCGGAATCTCTTCCGTTTCATTGAAGTACTTAAATATTTGTGTATCGTAATGAGAACTTACATTGAAAGCATTAGCAGCCATGTAGCGACGATCGTTTTCAGTCGTTTCTCCATTTTTATCGGTCAGAATTGTCGATAAAAAATCATAATGCTCACGAGAAGGGATGATCAAAACATCTTTCCAGTTTTTTGCTGCCGCACGAATAAGGGAAATGCCACCAATATCAATTTTCTCAATGATCTCATTTTCAACAGCACCATTTTCCACCGTTTCTTCAAATGGATATAAGTCAACAATTACAAGATCGATGGAAGGAATAGAGTACTCGGTCAGTTCCTGAAGATCGGACGAATTGTCCCGCCGATTTAAAATTCCTCCAAAAACAGCAGGATGAAGAGTCTTAACACGACCACCTAAAATAGAAGGATAACCGGTTAATTGTTCAACAGGTACTACAGGCAATTTCGCTTTTTCGATAAAGTCCTGAGTTCCACCTGTTGCATATAAAACGACACCCAATTCATGCAACCGACGAATAATCGGTTCGAGTCGGTCTTTATGATAAACAGAGATCAGCGCAGAACTGATTTTTTTGGAAGATTTCATGATCGTTTTTGGCAGTGCAATTTTAAGGAAATTAGAAGTGTCTCGCACGGGTGAGGGAAAATAAGTTGGTCAGTTGGTCAGTTGTCAGTGGGTCAGTTTTTTAGTTGGTCAGTTGTCAGTTGTTGTGTTGAATGACCAGAGTAATTTAATTCAGAAATTGTCAACGGTAATTTTAGTCCGATCACTCATCACTAACTGACTTACTGACCAACTAAAAAACTGACCCACTGACCCACTGACAACTAAAAAACTGTAATCCCCTTCCATTTCCAAATTAGTCTCCTAACTTTGGCAGGAACATGAAAACACCGGTTGGACTTTTTCTACAGTTGTTTAAGGAGAGTTTTTTATTTGCTTTTGAGGCGCTCAGGGTAAATAAGCTGCGGACAATACTTTCGTTGCTGGGTATTACCATTGGGATTTTTGCCATCATTTCTGTTTTCACGGTAACTGATGCTTTGGAGCGAAAAATCAGAACAGATGTGGAGTCATTGGGAAACAATGTCATTTACATTCAAAAGTGGCCCTGGGTTCCGGAAGGAGGTTCAGAATATCCGTGGTGGAAATACATGAATCGACCGCTGCCTGCCTATCGCGAAATGGGTGAACTTCAGAAAAAAATTTCAACACAGGAAGCCATTGCATACGCTGCTGATATAGGAGGCCAGGTAGTGAAATATGAAAGTTCTTCTGTTGAGAATTGCGATTTACTTTGTGTATCTCATACTTATGATCGCGTTAAAAGTTTTGAGATTGAAGATGGGCGGTACTTTACAGAATTAGAATCCTCTTCCGGTCGGCCTGTTGCCCTGATCGGTGCAGAAGTAAATTCGGCACTCTTCCCCGGTAAAGATGCAATTGGAAAAGTAATTATAGTAAAAGGCAATAAATTGACTGTCATTGGTCTTTTAAAAAAACAAGGCAGTAGCCTGATTGATAATACCACTGACAATGCCATTATCATTCCCGTAAATTTTGCACGAAATCTGGTCAACCTGAAATCAGATGCAATGGATCCATTCCTTATTGTAAAAGCAAAAGAAAAAGTTTCCACACAGGAATTACGTGATGATTTAAAAGGTGCAATGCGTTCCGTTCGCAAATTAAGACCGCGTGAGTCTGACGATTTCGCTCTGAACGAAACAAGTTTACTGAGTGGCAGTCTCAATTCATTGTTCAGCACATTAAGTTTAGCCGGTTGGATCATTGGAGGATTTTCAATTCTTGTCGGCGGATTTGGAATCGCTAATATTATGTTTGTCTCTGTACGTGAAAGGACCAACATCATTGGCATTCAAAAATCACTGGGAGCAAAAAACTATTTTATTCTGTTGCAATTTCTCATCGAATCAGTGGTGCTTTGCATTATTGGTGGATGCATAGGCTTACTTCTCGTGTTTGGAATAGCAACAGCAGCCACCCGATTACTTGACTTCGATTTAGCATTAACCATTGGAAATATCGTAACCGGAATTACCATTTCAGCAACGATTGGAATTATCAGCGGTTACATACCTGCATACCGTGCATCTCAAATGAATCCGGTTGATGCTATTCGTACTGCCTAATGGAAATGTTCGCTTATTTTTTACTGCATTCCTCTTTATTTTTTGATAAGTTTGTCTTGCACATAAAAACGGAATGAAGATCTTTTTAACAAAACAATCCTATCTATTTTTTTTCATGAGTGTCATTGTATACCTGATGTTACCGGGTTGCAGTTCTGATCGCGAAGGAGATGAAATCGGAGTTTTAAAAAACAACGACTATCCTGAAGTTTACGAAGTAAGAAAGAACGAGGTTTTTGTAAGTCCGGGCATCAAAGGACCGGATGATAAATCAGTACTGGAAAACAGGCAACCAACATCGTGGCGACAATACTCAGGAGGATCTGAAAGCCGTCTGGCTATTTTGCTCTCTGACTCAAACTCATCCTGGTTAGGACTTGCACACGGATTAAAATCCATCGGTGTACCTTTTACGATTACGATGGATTACAAAAAAGCCTTGTCTCATAAAGTGGTGATGGTGTATCCGATAATTT
This sequence comes from Bacteroidota bacterium, assembly GCA_043721935.1. Classification (GTDB taxonomy): domain Bacteria; phylum Bacteroidota; class Bacteroidia; order AKYH767-A; family 2013-40CM-41-45; genus JADKIH01. The sequence continues at coordinate 12,947 of JAYSPU010000246.1, forward strand.
CCGGTGCAGCATTGAATTCGGAAGAATTGCAAGCACTGGCTGCATTTCCAAGAAATGGCGGAACGTTAATCGGCATACAAGTTTTAGGTGCCTTGAATGAAGTATTTGGTTTTGAAGAACCGGTACCCAGCAAACAACATTTTGGAATCCGCATCAATGTTGACAGTAACAGCACAATCACTTCCGAATTCACTGACGCAAAAGAAAAAGAAATTTCACTAGGTAATAAAGAACGTTTTAAAGAAACGATCGGAACATATAGTTATTCTAAAACAAGTTTGCCACCGATAGCAACCTATGAAGACAAATCAACAGCAATCTCACAACGCTGGTATGATGGAGGAAAAGCGTACGCTTTTGGTTTTGACATTGGCTATCTGATATTAAAAGCATATAACATTCGCCATGAGGATTTCAATCGTTCTCCGGTAAATAATTTTGAACCGACAGTAGATGTAATACTACGACTGCTACGTAACCTCTATATATCGGGTGAACGCAGTGCTGCATTTTTACCAACTGTGCCATACAATCGCGATCTAACCATTTGCATCACGCATAATATTAATTTCAAAAAAGCGCTTGACAATGTTTTGGAAATGGCAAAAGAAGAAAAGAAAAACAAAATCCGTTCTACCTATTTTATTCAGACACGTTATATCCGTGACAACAGAAATCCGATTTTTTACAGTAACAATGATTTTGAAAAACTAAAACAACTTTCAGCATTGGGAATGGATTTGCAAAGTAATTCAGTAAGTGGCTCACCAATGTTTGATCAGTTTGAACAAGGAACAGGAGATGAAATTTACCCTGATTACCATCCGTATCTGATGGCCTTT
>JAYSPU010000247.1:0-6507 GCA_043721935.1 Bacteroidota bacterium
CGTCAAATAATTCTGTGGCATGCTATACGTCTTATGCTCCAGTCCCGGTTTTTTCTTTAACACCCGGATTTTATCCAAATGCACAATCGCTTTCACTCAGTACATCATTGTCGGGCGGACAAATTCGTTACACGGTAAATGGAAATGAGCCTACACCTGCATCGCCTTTGTATTCAGTTCCTATTAATGTTTCAATTACAACTTCTTTTCGCGCAAAAGTTTTTTCAAACAATACATTGCCAAGTGTTACAGAAACAAAATCTTATTTTATCGGTGACACAATCAGGCTTCCGGTATTTACTATTACAACGGATTCATTAAATCTTTGGGACTACAACACCGGTATCTATGTATTGGGACCAAATGCAGCAACGAATAGTCCATACAAAGGAGCAAACTTTTGGCAAGACTGGAAAAAACCGGCAACGATAGAATATTACAACAAAGCAAAAGATCTCATCTTTAATTTTGGTGCTAACATTTCAATTTATGGAAACTACTCTCGTGCAAAACCGCAAAAGAGTTTTGATATTGGATTGAAAGATAAGTATGGAACTTCTTCTTTGAACTATTCATTCTTTCCGGATAAGCCAAATGTTAATGAGACTAGTGATCTTATTCTTCGCAACTCAGGGACCGATTGGAATAAAGCACACTTCCGTGATGCCTTGATGGAGCGCATTATGAAGAATACTAATACGGGTTATCTGGCAACGGAACCGTGTATTATGTATCTCAATGGAAAATTCTGGGGTGTTTATACTATCCATGAAAATCATGATGAGAATTGGATGAAAAACAATTACGGATTAAACTCAAATGAAATAGACTATCTGAAAGAATCCGGTTCGACGATAGAGGTAAAAAAAGGATCTGATAATTCATTTTGGACAACATACAATTACATCACAACACAAACTGCAAACACACAGCAGTATTATAATTATGTTGACTCGACCTGGGATTTAAAAAACTACATCGATTATTTTGTTGCTGAAACGTATTATAACAATGGTGACTGGATTGGCGACTGGACAAATAATATTAAAATGTGGCGACCATCAGAAGCCGGAAAGAAATGGCGTTACTTATTGTACGATACTGATTTTGGTTTAGGATTAAAAGGATCTGTAACAGATAACCGATTAAGTCAGGCAATCAATCCTGTTGAATTCAGTTATTCATCTCAGATGTTTCGCTCTGTGTTGAATAATGTAACAATCAAAAGAAATTTTATTAATCGCTACGCTGATTTAATCAATACCATTTATAAACCATGGTTTATGATAGGTGTGATGAATGAGTTTCGTGATTCAATGGTTTATGATATGCCGGAACACTTTGCTGTTTGGGGAAGCACAATGTCTAACTGGCATGGCTTCATTGATTCAATGGTTTCATTTATTAATTCTCGTCCTAATTATGCCAGAGGTTATATTAAAGATCAGTTTAATCTTTCCGGACAAGTGAACTTGACACTTGCTTCAAGTCCGGCAGCTGCAGGACGTATTCAAATTTCAACCATTGTTCCTGATACTCTTCCATGGACAGGAGTTTATTTCAATGGCAATCCCGTTACAGTAACAGCTATTCCTAATCCGGGTTACACATTTGATCACTGGCGTTCGCAACATGTCATTAATTCAAATGATACGAATCGTGCTGCGACTTATAATTATAATCGTAACGATAACATTACTGCTTATTTTACAGGATCATCTCAATCAGTACAACTGGTTATTTCTGAAATAAATTATAATTCTGCATCTAACTCCGATGCAGGAGACTGGATTGAATTACATAATTACTCCAATTACGATCTGGATATCAGCGGATGGAAACTAAAAGATGAAAATGATTTTCACATTTTCACTTTTCCTGTCAGCACAATAATCAGAGCGAATGATTATCTCGTAATTTCTGAAGATTTAACAAAGTTCAGAAGTCATTTTCCGGGGATCACCAATGTAATCGGTGAACTTGGATTTAACTTTGGAAATGATGATGATCAGATACGTTTGTATAATAATTCGGATAATTTATTAATGTCTTTTTATTATCAGGACATTGCTCCATGGCCTCTTGAAGCTGATGGTTTGGGTTATACGTGCGAACGACTTTCAAATACGTCTGATCCTGCTGACGGCGCAAGTTGGTTTGCCGGCTGTAAAGGTGGATCTCCGGGTCGTGCTTATAGTCCTGTACTTGCAGTTTCTCCTATTGTAAATGGAAGTACAACATTCTGTACAGGAGGAAATATTGCTTTGGCTGTTCCTCACCAACTTAATTATACTTATCAGTGGCAGTACAATTCAGTAAACATTCCAGGTGCAACTGATACTCTTTATATTGGGTCTGATCCGGGCGATTATACATTGCTGATCAGTAGTCAGGGTTGCTCTGCTGTTTCGCCACCGGTCACTGTCACTGTCGTTATACAAGGTGCCGATCCGATTGTAGCAGATGTTGAACGTTGCGGTGCAGGTTCGTTTAGTTTAACTGCAACGGCAACGGATTCTGTTTATTGGTACGATGCTCCGGGTGGAAACATCATTGCTTCGGGTTCTGTATTTACAACTCCGTTTTTAAATGCAAGTGAAACGTATTATGTTCGCGTGAGCGAAACATGTCCAAGCAATTATGTTCCTGTTAATGCAATCATCAATGATATTCCTGCAGATCCTACCGTTACAAATATCAGTCGATGCGGACCAGGTGTTGTTACATTGAGCGTTCAGGATACTGCAATCGTTCGTTGGTATGCTTCTCCTGGTAGTGGCGCACTTTTAAACATTGGTGATTCATTTACTACACCGTACTTGTTAACCGATGCTACTTATTATGTGGAAACCGGATCAGTTTGTATCAGCGCACGAGTACCGGTAACGGCCGGAGTAAATTCTGCTCCGCCTCCTATGATTTCCGATATGTCACGTTGTGGAAACGGAAGTGTAATTTTTTCTGCTGTTTCTAATTTACCCGTCATGTGGTATGATACGTTATTTGGCGGTTCAGCAATTGCTTTTGGAAATACGTTCACTACAGGGACACTAACAACATCACAAACGTTTTATGCCGAGACTAATAATGGTTGTCCAAGTACTCGTGTACTTGCAGAGGCTATTGTAAATCCTACACCAAATGCTCCGGTAACTGTAGATGATGCGCGCTGTAACGACGGAAGTGTTCAACTCACAGCCACTGCAGACGTTCAGATTTTTTGGTACGATAGTCCGGTCGGTGGAAATATTTTAGCAACAGGATCCGTTTTCAATACACCATCAATTAATTCAACTACTATTTTTTATGCTGAAGCGATGGACATTTGTAGTAGCATTCGAACTCCGGCAACTGCAACCATTCATCAGCCACCTGTAGTTAACCTTGGCAACGATACTATTTTTGAAACAGGAACATTTGTGACACTCAATGCAGGAAATGGTTTTGCAAATTACGTATGGTCTACCGGTGCAACGACTCAACAAATAATAATCGGAGCAACTGATGTTTATTGGGTTCAGGTGACTGATCAATTTGGCTGTATCGGTGCTGATACCATCATGGCAACCGGTGTTGTTGGTATACAGGAAGCAAGTTCGTTTAATCTGCCTGTGATGATTTATCCAAATCCGGTCACTAGTCTTTTAACCGTACGACTTCAACTGGAGAAAATTACGCGACTGACAATTACGATTCTGGATGTTACGGGAAAAGAACTTTTAAGCGAAAGCAATAATTTCACTCCGGGTGAAAGTTATCAGATACTGGATTGTTCAACCCTTCCAATGGGTATTTATTTCATTCGACTGCAATCGGGAACAGAAAGTAAAACGATAAGCCTGATTAAAGATTAAATTAATTTAGGTTTCGAATTACTTAAATCAGAATACTAAAGTTTGATGCACACATTTTTTTCCTCTGTGAAAAAATGCAATGCTTCAAATCCGCCCTCTCTTCCTACACCTGAATTTTTCATTCCGCCGAAAGGTGTACGAAGGTCACGTAACAACCAACAGTTGATCCAGATGATTCCGCTTTCAACTTTCGCTGCCATGCGATGTGCTCGTGTTAAATTTTCTGTCCAGATAGTGGCCGCTAAACCATACACTGTACTGTTTGCATATTCTAACACTTCTTCTTCTGTATCGAACGGAGTAAGCGTAACGACCGGACCAAAAATTTCTTCCTGATTGGTACGACAAGTAGTAGAAAGTCCTTCGATAATGGTTGGTTCAATGAAATATCCTTCTGCATTTTCTCCGTCAGGATTTATGGTATTACCACCGGTTAAAATTGTTCCGCCTTCTTCTTTTGCGAGTTGGATGTAGGAGTTTATTTTTTCAAAATGTGGTTTCGAAACAATGGCGCCAATCCAACTATCATCTGATAGTGGATTTCCAACTTTTAATTTTTTTGTTTCAGCAATGAATGCAATTTTAAATTTTTCATAGATAGATCGTTCTACAAAAATTCGTGATCCGCATAAACAGATTTCTCCCTGATTTGAAAAAGAAGAGCGTACCGTTGTATGAACTGCTTTTTCAAAATTACAATCTGCGAAAATGATTGCCGGATTTTTTCCACCCAATTCTAGCGACAATTTTTTAAACATTGGCGCAGCTGTTCGTGCAATGGTTTCTCCTGTTTTCGTTCCGCCTGTAAAACTGATGGCTTTAATTTGCGGATGTTCAACGATGGCCATTCCCACTTTTCCACCATAACCGTGAACGATGTTTAGTACGCCTGCAGGTAGTCCCACTTCTATGCAAACTTCTGCAAGCATGAATGCTGTCATCGGAGTAATCTCTGATGGTTTAGCAACAACGCAACAGCCGGCTGCAAGAGCAGGAGCTATTTTCCAGGTAAATAAATACAATGGTAAATTCCACGGAGAGATACATCCTGCAATTCCTATGGGTGTTCGCAAGGTATAATTGATAGCAGTATTTTCCATTGCATGCGCCTCTGTATGTACATGCATGGATGCTGTTGCATAAAAACGAAAGTTACTTACAGCTCTTGGAATATCTACACTTTTTGCCAGCCAATGCGGCTTGCCATTGTCAATGGATTCTGCCAATGAAAATTCTTCCAGACGCGATTCAATTAACTCTGCTACTTTTAATAACAAAGCTGCACGTTTTTCTTTTGCTAAAGTTGACCATGAAGGAAAAGCGGCTTTTGCGGCTGCCACAGCTTTTGATACATCGCGTTCATCGGAATCAGGAATCAGACTGTACACTTTTCCGGTAGCCGGATTTACATTGTCGAAAAAAATTCCTGAAACAGGAGGAACAAGTGTTCCGTTGATGTAATTGAATATTTTTTTCACGGGTACTTTCGTTAAGGCTATTGAACAATTATTTTATATGAATGCAAATCAAAGTGACGACGTCCTTCCGCCATCAACCGGTATGTTTATGCCGGTGATGTAAGAGGCAGAAGGTGAAGCCAGAAAACCGACAGCCGCTGCTACTTCTTCCGGTTGTGCAAAACGCTTCATCGGAATTTCCTTTTTCATTTCTGCAGAAACAACATCTTTTGTTTGCCCTGATTTATCAGCCTTTGTATCGATGATGGATATTAATCGGCCCGTTTCTGTTGCGCCGGGTAAAACGTTGTTAACGGTAATTCCAAATTGTGCCACTTCATTTGCCCAGGTTTTAGCCCAGTTTCCAACTGCTGCACGAATGGTATTGGAAACACCAAGATTCGGGAGTGGCTGTTTTACAGAGGTAGAAATAATATTTATGATTCTCCCATAGCCGGACGCTTTCATTCCGGGTAATACCAGTTTAGCTAAGATTTGATTGCATATTAAATGTGCCGTAAATGCTTTGATAAATTCCTCTTCTCGTGCTTCAGTAATCGGTCCGCTTGCCGGTCCGCCGGTATTATTTACCAGAATCTGAACCGGTCCGTTTTTATCCAGAAAAACACTCACGTTTTTTCTCACTTCTTCCGGATTTGAAAAATCGGCAACAACATAACCGTGCGGATGATCTGTTTTTGGAAGTGATGCAACCGTTGCCTTCAGTTCGGCTTCATTTCTGGCAACCAAAATAACCGTTGCGCCCATTGACGCCAGCATGGTTGCGCTTGCCTTACCGATTCCTTGTGTACTGCCGCAAACCAGGGCGAATTTACCGTTCAGATTAATGTTCATTTGGCAAAGCTACAAAAAGACAGTGGTCTGCAATGCTGAATCTTAATAGCAGAACCATGGCAAACTGTCAACGAAATTTGTATTTTTGAAAAAAACCACCATCGAATGGAAACTCTTGCCGATAAGATCTCTTCCCAAACCGGAATTGATAAGGAAAAATCTCTGGTCATAGTTGGAATTGTTGCCAATGATTTGAAATCAAAATTCCCTACAGCTTTACATTCGGAAATTGATAATGTAATGGGTGGCGGAAAATTTGGTGACACCTATCGCGAAAAAGCAGAAGAGCTAAAAGAAAAAGTCGAAGATGCTGCTAAACAATTCGGCGCAAAGGCGGAACA
>JAYSPU010000248.1:0-2997 GCA_043721935.1 Bacteroidota bacterium
CAATTGAATCTGCAAGGCGACGATGCAATAAAACTTGACCCTGCAATATTTTCTCCTGACAACGATGGTTATCAGGATGTACTTTCTATTTATTATTCATATCCAAAAATTGGTACTGTGCTTTCTGTTTACATATTCGATGTTGAAGGTCGGTTGGTGAAAAAGCTTGTCGATGGTGAAACGGTGTCAAACGAAGGAGTTATTATCTGGGATGGATCGACGCAGGAGAAGGAGCAAGCGGCTTCCGGAACCTATATTCTCGTTGCAACTGCTTTTGATGCCGATGGAAATCGCTCGATGAATAAAAAAGCTGTTGTCCTGATCCGACAAGTTTAAATTGTTTACTTTCTTTGCACGTATGCAACAGGAAGTGTTTCAGGATAAGAATGAATCGGTTCGTTTTTACGAAAGCCGGTACCGGCATGGCTACATGGGATTCTGGTCCGACTTCGAACAAAAGCGGATATTCGACCTGATTGGCGAAATGAACCTGCCTACTACCGGAAAACTTCTCGACTTCGGTTGTGGTCGTGGCATTTTTACCCGGGTGCTTTCACAAGCGTTGCCGGGATGGCAAATATTTGGTTGCGATATCAGTCAGACCGCTGTTGAAAATGCTCGTTTGATTAATCCGCAAGGAACTTTTTATGTGATTGGTCAGCCCGATTTAATGAAACATCAATTCGATTTTATTCATACGCATCATGTGCTCGAACATGTTTTCGATATTCATGCTGCTGTCGGTGAAATCGTTTCTCTTGCTGCTCCCGTTTGTAAAATGTTGCACACATTGCCGTGCAATCATGTTGGAAGTCTGGAACAGAAAGTCTCTTCACGTATTGTCGGCGGAATTAATCCGGATAACGGGACATTCTTTTTTGAAGATCGCGCTCATCTGCGCCGATTAAGTGCGGATGAAACAGCTGCCTTATTTGCTCCGGCAAATTTCAATGGAGAAGGCGCTGCCTATTCAAATCAATATCACGGTGCAATTAAATGGATAAGCGAAAGTAATCTGCGACTTGTTCTTAACTTTACTCAAATATTGAAAGTGAAATCAGCTAAAGACAGAGTAAGTCAATTTATGCTAAGACTTTATTTAGTCTTTACCTGGTTCTGTTTTTTTGCAGGAAGTTTATTTGAAAAACAAGACAGAGGAAAAATGTATTTTGTTCGAAAGAGCTTTCAAGTGATTGCTTTTATACTATTCTTCTGGCTGGTCTTACCTGTTCGGTGGTTTCTGATCCGTCGTGCAATGGACGAGTGGAAGAATATCAGACATTCAATGAATGGAAGTGAATTGTTTTTAATACTTGCACGCTGATGATAACTGCTTCTTTCCAACGATATCTTGAACAAGAACTCACTAAAAAAGCGGGACGAAAAATTCATATCAACAGATTAATACCGGTTTCCGGTGGCAGCATTAATCGATGTTGCAAAGTGGAATCTACGGCAGGGAACTTTTTTTTAAAATCAAATGATGCTTTTGCTTTTCCTTCAATGTTTAAAAAGGAAGCATACGGACTTGAATTGCTTCGTTCAACTGAGACGTTTTTAATTCCCGAAGTTATTTTGCAGGATGAATTTGAAGATCAGGCATTTTTGCTCTTGCAATTTATTCAAACTGCAGAGGCGAGAATGGTTTTTTGGGATGACTTCGGCTCGCGTTTGGCTGAGTTGCATAAGAACACGAATACAGCTTTCGGATTGGAAGAAGATAATTTCATTGGTTCAAGAGTACAATCCAACCGGCAGCATAAAAACTGGAATGATTTCTTCATAACAGAACGACTGGAATTTCAATTGGCGGATGCTGTGAGTAGCGGAAAACTGAACAGCGACGATGCAACACAGTTCAATCTTCTATTCAGAAAGATTGAAACACTTTTGCCTGTTGAAGCACCTGCTTTGCTTCATGGAGATCTTTGGAATGGTAATTTTTTAATTGCACATAATGGAAATCCTTGCCTGATCGATCCTGCTGTTTATTATGGTCACCGGGAAATGGATCTGGCCATGACCAGACTTTTCGGCGGATTCGACGATCGGTTTTATCAATCCTATGACGAATCATTACCTTTAACTTCCGGATTTGAGGAAAGAAAAGATATTTATAATTTATATCCCTTGCTTGTTCATGTAAATCTATTCGGAGGTAAATATGTGAACGATGTACGGTCAATTGTTAAACGATATGTCTGAACCCATTCACTCATCAAAAGCACCTGAGCCTGTTGGCTTATATCCACATGCAAAACGTGTCGGTAATTTATTATTTCTGTCTGGAGTTGGTCCGAGAGAAAAAGGAGCAAAAAAAATTCCCGGTGTTGAACTGGATGAAAACGGAACCATTGTTTCCTACGACATAGAAGCGCAATGCCGATCTGTTTTTCAAAACGTTCGATACATTCTTGACGATGCCGGCTCTTCTTGGAATAAAATCGTTGACGTAACTGTTTTTCTGACTAACATGAAAGATGACTTTGCCATTTACAATAAACTTTGGGCAGAGTACTTCAAAGACAATCCACCGTGTCGGACTACGATTGAAATCAATTGTTTGCCAACGCCCATTGCGATTGAGTTGAAGGTTGTGGCTACTATTTAGTTGGGCAGTTGGTCAGTTAATCAGTTGGGCAGTTGGTCAGTTGGGCAGTTTTTCAGTTGTCAGTTAGTCGATTGTTAATTACGACTGCGAAACTACATTCTATCGTCAGTGAATCAGTTGCCAGTTGTCAGTTAGTCGATTGTTAATATCCAACCATACAGCTACCAATGGCATTGGATTATCAGTTAGTCAATTTCAGTTAGTCAGTTGGTACTAACTATGTTGATTCCCAACTGACTAACTGACTAACTGACTAACTGACCAACTGACAACTGAAAGAAAAACCACCATTTTCCCCACCTTTCGCTCAATGATTGTCTAAATTGATAGTCATGAAATTTTATATCATCATTTTCGGGTTATTGATTACTAATTGTTGCGTAAAT
>JAYSPU010000249.1:0-3288 GCA_043721935.1 Bacteroidota bacterium
AAAATAAAATCAGGTAATGAAATAAATGACATTTTTAAAATTATGTACATCGCTTCAATTCCGTAACCATGTCTGTAGTAATTGATAAAATTTCACTCACTCTTGACATCAGTTTTAATACAATTTCCTTGAAAATGTTACTTTACAAATGATACTTGGCTTTTTGATTTGCATTCACTAACTTAACGGAAGCAAATCATCATTAAATCCTTTTTTTAGTTTGATAAAGGAAAAATAAAAGTGAAGCATTATCAATTTAATAGTATTTAGTCTTATGAAACCACTTGAACGACTTTACGCACATCCCGGTTGCGAAATCTTTTACAATGTAGAACTCAATCTTGTTCAAACCGTTTGGAAGGGAATTGATGTTACAAGTGATAACTTTAGAAAAATATTAAATGAAATTATAAATGCTTTGATTTTTTCTTCTTCTAATGTTGTTTTAGCAGATGCCAGAAGAATGCCTCCGATTTCCAACACAGATCAGGAATGGATTTTAAACGATTGGTATCCGCGAGCAGTTAAAGCAGGATTCCGTTACCAGGGATTGGTTCTCGCAAAAAATAGTTACAATGAAATGGCTGTGAAAGAATTATCACATCAATACGACAAATGGGTTGTCAGTACTCATTATTTCACAACGATCAATGAAGCGCTTGGGTGGATTAAGGAGTTGAAGACGGTTGGGGATTAGTTGTCAGTTGGGCAGTTGTCAGTTGTCAGTTTCAGAGATAAAAGACGGAAAAGAGATTACCTAGATATACGTTCCGGATCGTTCTAATATTAATACTTACTAACTGGTTTTTTCGACAACCGGTTACAACTTGCCACTTAAAAAAAACAGTGGCTCTTTCGCAAGAACCACTGCTACCTATAACAAAAGCATATTTTAATTACAGATTAACTTCCGCAAGCTTCGCATGAATCCGGATCATCGATGGAGCAGGCCATTTGTTCAAAGGCTTCTTCTTTGCTGAGGATTCCGACAACTTCTTCAACTGCTTCGGCTTTTGGTTTATTCAGGTAAGATGCATCAATTGTAAATTTAATTGCATCAGCTGCAGACTTGGTACGCAGATAATACATACCTGTCTTCAAACCTTTTTTCCAGGCATAAAAATGCATGCTGGTCAGTTTTGCAAAATTTGCATCCTGAATAAATAAATTGAGCGACTGAGACTGACAAATGAAAGCACCTCTATCGGCTGCCATGTCAATAAGAGCACGCTGTTTTATTTCCCAAACGGTTTTGTAAATTTCTTTTAGTTCTTGTGGGATTTCTTCAATGTCCTGAACAGAACCATTGGCAGCGATGATTTGGTTTTTCATGGAGTCGTTCCACAATCCAAGCTTAACCAAATCTTTCAACAAATGTTTATTGACAATTGGAAACTCTCCGCTCAATACACGTCGTGTATAAATATTAGAAGTGTAAGGTTCAAAACATTCGTTGTTACCAAGAATCTGCGATGTACTTGCCGTTGGCATTGGAGCCAATAAAAGTGAATTACGAACTCCGTATTTTTTCACTTCTTCTTTTAATATATCCCATTCCCATCTTGAAGAAGGAGTAACATTCCACATATCATATTGGAAGATTCCCTGAGAAACAGGAGATCCTTCGTAAGTTTCATATGGACCGGATTGTTTTGCAAGATCTTTCGAAGCAGTCATTGCAGCATAGTAAATCGTCTCATGAATTGTTTTGTTCAATTCACGTGCTTCTTCACTTTCAAAAGACATACGCATTAAAATAAATGCATCAGCTAATCCTTGTACACCAATACCGATCGGGCGGTGACGCATGTTGCTGCGACGCGCTTCTTCTACAGGATAATAATTGATGTCAATTACTTTATTTAAATTTTTTGTAATAGTATACGTGACTTCAAATAATTTCTGGTGATCAAATTGTCCGTTGATGACAAAACGTGGTAATGCAATTGATGCCAGGTTACAAACAGCAACTTCATCCGGTGCAGTATACTCAACGATTTCTGTACAAAGATTTGAACTCTTAATCGTTCCCAGATTTTTCTGATTGCTCTTTTCATTACAAGCATCTTTATAAAGCATGTAAGGCGTACCGGTTTCAATTTGCGATTCAAGAACAGCAAACCATAATTCCTGTGCTTTTACTGTTTTACGAGCGCGTCCTTCGGATTCGTATCGTAAATAAAGTTCACGGAATTTCTCTCCGTAACATTCGTCAAGACCCGGAGCTTCATTCGGACAGAACAGACTCCATTCGCCATTGCTCTCTACTCTTTCCATGAATAAATCGGAAATCCAAAGTGCGAAGAATAGATCACGTGCACGACTTTCTTCTTTACCATGATTTTTCTTTAACTCAAGAAAATCAAATATGTCTGCATGCCAAGGTTCGATGTAAATAGCAAAAGAGCCTTTTCTTTTTCCGCCACCCTGATCTACATAACGGGCAGTGTCGTTGAACACGCGTAACATAGGAACAATTCCATTAGAAGTTCCATTGGTTCCACGAATGTATGATCCTGTTGCACGGATGTTATGAATGCTTAATCCGATACCTCCTGCAGATTGAGAAATCTTAGCACAATTTTTCAATGTATTGTAAATACCATCGATGCTGTCGTCTTCCATTTGCAAAAGAAAACAAGAACTCAATTGTGGTTTTGGTGTACCGGCATTAAAAAGTGTTGGCGTAGCGTGAGTAAACCAACGCTCACTCATTAGATTGTACGTTTCAATTGCTGAGTCTAAATCGTTCTTATGAATACCAACGGCAACACGCATCAACATGTGTTGAGGACGTTCAGCTACTTTACCATCTAATTTCAGTAAGTAGGATTTCTCCAGCGTTTTAAAACCAAAATAATCGTAACCGAAATCACGATCGTAAATGATTGTTGAATCCAGCACGTCACGATTGTTCCAGATAATTTCGAATACATCATCAGCAATCAACGGAGCTTTTTTTCCTGTGTGATGATCAACGTATTCATATAAATCCTTCATCGTCTCGCTGAACGATTTTTTGGTGTTCTTATGCAAATTACTCACTGCAATACGTGCAGCAAGAATTGCAAAATCCGGATGACGTGTCGTCATCGAAGCAGCGATTTCTGCAGCCAGATTATCTAATTGCGAAGACGTCACTCCATCAAAAATTCCTTCAATGACTTTCTGAGCAACAGCAAAAGTGTCAACATGCTCTGTAAGTCCGTACGCCAATTTTTGAATTCTGGCTGTTACTTTATCAAATTTTACCGGCTCAAGGCGACCGTCTCGTTTTTTTACCTGCAT
>JAYSPU010000250.1:0-12099 GCA_043721935.1 Bacteroidota bacterium
TCAACAATAACTTGCCCAAACTGCGGTTACAAAAAAACGGAAATTATGCCAACCGATGCATGTGTTTATTTTTACGAATGTGAGAACTGCAAGACAAGATTGAAACCATTACAAGGTGACTGTTGTGTTTATTGCAGTTACGGAACAGTAAAATGCCCTCCGATACAAGCAGGGGAAAGTTGTTGTTAAATAGAAGCAAGAACGAGTGAACACTTGAAAAATCGAAAGGCTGACTACATTATCTGGCTTGAAATAATTGATGTTGCTTTTGTATAGATTCAAATCCAATAATTCAAACAGACCTTAGGATCTAGTAGAAAGTTTTATAGGGTGATTTCACACAAGAAGATCAATTTAAAATTCATTACTGAATTGTATTGAATTAGTAGTAGAAAATTATTCCCCCTTTTTTCTTTTATCCATCAACGCTTCCGTGTACCAGATAAACTGATCAAGGAAATAAGTGAATCCTTTTTCAAATGCTTCCATCGCATCTTTTCCTTCAGGAAGATTTGCTTTTTGAGCAAAACTCCACGACGGACTAGCAGGAATAGGAGGCATTCCCAATGTTGAACACATCAATCGTAATTGTTCAATACATCTTGCACCACCGATTGCTCCGTCTGAATAAGAAGCAAGGCCGCATGCTTTGTATCTGAATTCTTTTCCAAAATGATCAAGCATATTGCTCAATGCAGGAGGAATACTGTGATTATATTCAGCAGTGACGATTATAAATCCATCGGTTGCTTCAAAGATATTATGCAAGTCTACAAACTTCTGTTCCGGGTCAGTCATTTCATAAAACCGTTTATTTAACAGAGGAAGATCATATTTCAGCGGATCTACTAACGTATGTTTAAATCGATCGCCAATGATATCATTTACTTTTTGGTAAACTGAATCTGCCAATCGATTATCGCGGACGGAACTCAGGAGGATGGTAATATTCATAATTTATCATTGAGGTTAAAAGAGAGAAATCAATCCGCGAATGAATTAATATTTAAATTACAGATTGATTTCTCTAAAGATCGGAAAACGTTTACTTATTCTACAATAAATTTTCCGTTCATCATTTTATAATGTCCGGGATAGGTACAGATAAAATCGTACGTACCTTTTTCAGGAGCAGGAAAAGTAATGGTGGTTTTTTTGCCAGGTCCTGCCATATCTGTGGCGACTAATACTTCTTTTAAATCCGGAGTGTAGTTTTTATCCGCTCCGGCTGTTAATCCGGCAGGTCCAACTTTATCATCAGAACCTTCTTCAATCAAAACAAAATTATGCACCATAGCAGCGTCGTTACCGGTGTTTATTAATGTTAATTTGATAGTAGTACCGGCCTTCACTTTAATTTCCTTCTGATCATATTTCATTTCTGTCATCGTGTTTCCTGTAGCTTTCAAGGTGATTTCAATGACAGGAGCATTCAGATCAATTTTACTTTTGTCATAAGCAGGCGCTTCTGACATGAGATCGCCACCGGAAGGAGTTGCCGTCGTAGTCGGTTCTTTCATGGTGTTATCGGTGTTCGGAGTGTTACTGCAAGAAGTGATTCCAAGCAGGAAGGCAAAAGAAATTGCCGTTGTTATTGTTGTCTTCATTTTTTGTAAGTTTAAACTGAGAACAAAGATGCTGAGAATTGGTTTAGTGTTTATTAATTTATTTCATCTTTGTGCACTCAGCAACCTGAAATGCAAAACATTCGTTCCATAGTATTAATTCGTGGTTTACCCGGAAGTGGGAAAAGCACGCTGGCAACAGTTTTGGCGGAAGGAAAATATCCGATTTTCTCTGTTGATGATTATTTTACCGATGAAAAAGGGCATTACCACTTTGAATACGATAAAAATCATCTGGCTTACAGGCAATGTCAGGAAAGTGTGCTTGCATCAATTGCGGAAGGTGTGAAGAAAATATTCATTGCTAATACTTTTACCATGGATTGGGAAATGAAACCGTATTTTGCAATGGCAAAAAATTCAGGATATCAGATTTTTGTGGTAACGGTTGAGAAATATCATGAAGGGAAAAACATTCACCAAATTCCCGATGATCAGATTGACCGGATGGTGGGAAAATATAAATTGAAATTAAAATAGATTGATTTGAACAAGAAATTATATTCCTTTTTCTTTCACAAGATTGCCGGCTGGAAAATTGAAGGTAAAATGCCTACGGAGAAAAAATACCTCATTATTGTAGCGCCTCATTCCAGCAACTGGGATTTTTTTGTTGGCCTTGCAGTTCGTTCGATTCACGGATTTGATTCAAAGTACCTTGCTAAAAAAGAGTTGTTTAAATTTCCTTTTGGGAAACTCTTCCGGTCACTCGGTGGTTATCCTGTTGATCGTACAAAGCACACGAATCTGGTTGATGCCGTTGTTGAATTATTTGACTCTTACGAACATTTTATTGTTGCCGTAACTCCCGAAGGAACTCGAGGATACGTGCCACATTGGAAAACGGGATTTTATCACATAGCATTAAAGGCAAATGTGCCAATTGTAATGTCAGCACTTGATTATGAAAACAAGAAAGTTATTTTTTCTCCACCTTTTTTTCCAACAGGAAATACAGAAGAAGACATGAAAATAATTGCACAGTTTTACATAGACAAAAAAGGGAAGAATAAGAAAATGTGGCCGGATGAATTTTACACTTTAACCGGACAAGCAAAACCAACAAAATGAAGAAGATTATACTTGCGTTGCTGATTTTGTTGTTGTCGCAGTCAACTTTTGCCGGGAAACTGGAAAAAGGATTTGAGCGACTTGGGATGTATGATTATTTTAAAGCGAAGGAATATTTTGAAGATGCTTTGAAAAATGATTCTGCAGCAGCAGCATATGGATTGAGTAAAATTTTTACCACAGAGAAAAATCCGTTTTACAATTTAGATTCAGCGAGAAGATACGTTTTGATTTCTGCCGATTTTTATAGCAGACTAAAAGCGCGAGACATAAAAGAGTATGCAACGTTAGGAGTTAATTCAACGTCTATTTCATCCTTGTCAGACTTTATTTGCGAGCAGGCTTATTTGGTTTCTTTAGACGCAGATTCCGTCGAAGCGTATGATCATTATTTAAATTACTATCAGTCGTGTTCCAGATATTCAGCCACTGTGCAATTACGAAATGGAGCAGCTTTCAGAGATGCAAAGTTCATTCATACATCAAAGGCATATAAAACCTTCATGGAAATGTATCCTGCTGCCAAAGAAATTTCGGACGCACAGGCTAAATTTGAAGAGCGATTGTATGCTGAATCGGTGTGGCCGAAAGACATTCATTCGTATGAAACATTTATTTTGAACCAGCCTGAGAGTCCGTACAGAAAAGAAGCGGAACGAATGATTTATGTATTGAGTGTTCCCGATAAGCAGTTGCAACAATATGTACAGTTTGTCAGAAAATATAAAACTTCTTCTTTCACTGAAGAAGCGTGGAGAGAAGTATATAAACTTTCATTCAAAGATTTCAGTCAGGAAACCTACAGGCAATTTAAAAATGATTTTCCTGACTATCCATTTATGAATGAATTGGAAAATGATTTTGAATTGGAGAATTATACTTTTTTGCCATTCAAAAAATCAGGCAAGTGGGGATTTATCAATGAGAACGGAAAGGAAATGATTAAGCCTGCCTACGATGATGTGTCTATGTTCTCTGAAGGATTGTGTGTTGTCATCAATTCGGGAAAAGCAGGATATATAAATAAAGCAGGAAAGATTGTTATTCCATTAAGATACAATGATGCAGAAAGCTTTCATAATCGTACTGCTGTAGTTAAAACAGATAGTTTATACGGACTGATAAATCGGAACGGAGAATTAATTATACCTACTGCCTTCGATGAACTTGCTGATCCGGTTGATGGATTTTCAGTTGGAGTAAAAAATGGTCGGGCAGCATACATTTCAAAAAATGGAAAACCACTTACTCCATTTATGTTTGATGTAGCATCTGACTTTAAAGAAGGATATGCAATTGTCAGTACGGAAGAGAAATACGGAATGATTGATTTGAGCGGACGATTTAAAATCGAGCCAGTCGGGGATGAAATGGTATGGATCGATCATTCTAAAGTAAAGTTGTCTAAAAATGATAAGTGGGGAGTTCTGAATGTACAAGGAGACACGCTATTGCTACTAATGTATGATTTTATTGGAGACTATTCTCAAGGTCGTGCACTGATTGCAAAAAGTGGTAAGTGCGGATTCATTGATGAGTCCGGAAAAATTGTAATCCCTGTTACTTTTCAATTCAGTGCGTCCCTTATTTCAAAAGGAATTTTTCAAAATGGATACGTATCGCTTGTCCTGAAGGGAAAACCGGTAGTTGTGGATACGAATGGAGTAATTATTAATTACCCGGGTGTTGAAGCAATTGGTGAATACGGAGCAGAAATGATTCCGATTATGAAAATGAAAAAATGGGGATATGCTGATATTTCAGGGAAGATAAAAATACCAACACGTTATGATGCTGCTTTTGCTTTTGTAAATGGAATTGCTAAAGTGAAAATAAAAAAGCAGTTCGGATTAATTGACAGGAACGGAACACTTGTAATTGCACCGGTGTATGATGACATTGAATTTAAGACAGACGGATTTTTTGTACGTAGTGGAGGAATGACCGGTTTGCTTCAATCCAATGGGCAATTGTTGTTGGCTTGTGAATATGATTCTGTCGAATTGATTTCTCCGCTGATAGCAAAAGCGATGCGTGGACAAAAAATAACCTACGTTAATTTATCGACAGGTAGAATAATGTACAACGGAGAGTAAATATTTTTTTAATTAAAAAACAATTTCATCTTGCATTACAAAAGCCTTTTCAGGTTGGTCGGCAAGATTACGCCAGGGTCTTCTTTTTCCGAAATTATAAACACCAAAAATAATAACAGGCGTTCCATTTGATTCAATTTTTTCTTCGCTGTTTAGCTTCCATTGATTTGCAAAGTAGTAAAGGAACTCTGCATCGTCTGCCAGTAAACGAATGCAGGCATGAGAAGCAGGGTAACCCGGCAATTCATATTCATGAAATGAAACACCTCTGAAATTATCAAGATTAAAATACCAGTTAAGTTTCCATTCTGCATTGTCAGTGCTAATGGTTGATTTTGCCTTCCAGTTCGTGTGATATAATCCTTTTGGAGTCGGTGTGGTTTTTTTCCCCATGCTGACAGGCCCCCATTTAATTAATTTTCCATTCTGATAGAATCCGTATGCCTGAAGTCGAGCAGAAACCAGAATAATTTTCTCCACTGAATCTACTTCAGGAAAAGTAACAGGGAATGGAGAGTAAGTAAGTAATGAATCAAAACGATCAGGAATAATTAAGGAATCCGGTTTGTGCATGTGCGCAAGATCGACTCGATTCAATGCCATCATGACTAATAAACTATCGCCTGTGTATTCTTTCCAGATTACATGGGCCAGACTGTCGCTATTGGGCACAAGAGAATAGTGTATCTCCGTGATCGGTTTTGATTCGACGGAATCTTTTTTCTCCATTGGTTTTTCCGATGTCGCGGAAATAACAGGAACGGTTAATGAGTCCGTTACTTTTTGCTGAATACTTTTGGCTTTGTCGGGCTGATGTTTACAGCCGGCTAACAATAAAAGGATGAAGAAAACTCTGTGGTGCATAAAGTGCCTAAAGATAATTAATAAACTTTTATGCATCTTTGTCGCCACTATGAAATCGCTTCCGACCCGAATTCTTTACTATGGTATTTTAAAACCAACTTCATTATTGCCTTTTCGGGTATTGTATGTTTTATCAGATGTCTTTTTTCTGTTATTGTTTTATATTTTCCCTTATCGAAAAAAAATTGTCCTGGAAAACCTCCGGGGATCTTTTCCTGAAAAAAACGAAACGGAAATCCAATCCATTTGCAAAGAATTCTACAGGCACTTTTGCGATGTTGTAGTAGAGACTATTAAACTTTTTTCCGCTTCGTCCGAAACTATTGGCAAAAGAGTTCAACTAGTCAATCTTGAATTGTTGGAAAAGTATTATGTGCAAAATAAAAGTCTGATTCTCGTAACCGGACACTATGCCAATTGGGAATGGGGCGCATTGACATTGCCTTCTCACTGTCGGCACAAAGCAATTGGAATTTATCAGCCATTGACAAATAAATTCTTCAATGAAAAATTAATTGAAACAAGAGGAAGTTCAGGAATTACGTTGATGCCTGTAAAATTAGTTGCAAAATATTTTGAAGACCACATGGATCAGCTTTGCTGTTATGGTTTTATCAATGACCAGAGTCCGTCGAATCCTGACCGCGGGCATTGGGCAAAATTTTTAAATCGCGACACTTGTATGTTAACAGGAGCAGAGCGATATGCAAAGCAATACGATTATCCGGTGCTGTATGGGATGATTCGCAAACATTCACGAGGAAAATATTCGTGCGAATATCGACTGGTAACCGATCAACCGCGTCTGGAACCTGACGGGGAAATTACAGAAATGTGTTCGGCTATAAATGAATCAATCATCCGTGAAAATCCATCGTATTGGTTGTGGACACATCGGCGTTGGAAACATAAAAAAAAATAGAGCATTAATTACTCCGCCAATAACCGAGCAACCATTTTTTCAAACCAACGGATAAACTTTTCATATTCCTCTCCGGTTGCCGGTCCGCTAAAACCGGAATGAGTGACCACAATTTGTTTGTGCTTATTTAAAATGATCAACGTTGGAAATGCAAAAATCCGGTTGAGTTGAGGAATTAATTTAGCAGCTTCTTTTTTATCGGCCGAACCGGCAAAGACCATAGTGTAATTAATTCCAAGCTGTTTCTTAAGTCGTTTAATTGTTTTATTTACTCTCGCCGTATCTGTTATTCGTTCGAAGTCAAGAGCGAGAACTTCTATCTTATTCTTTTTAGATAAATACCAAGGAGCAAGAAATCGAGACTCGTCCATGCAATTCGGACACCAGCTACCCATTAGTTGAAGAATGACCGGACGATTTTTAAAACGATCGTCATCAATTGAAATCATATTTCCATTTTCATCGGGAAATGAAAAGTGTAAAGGCTCTTGTTTATAGGTTATAAAACTCTCAGCATCCGGTAATGCAGCTTTCGGATTTTTTTTACCCGTCCATTCGTCATGCCAAGTAAGCGACGAAAAAAACTGTCCGTTGATCAAACTATCGCCAATCATTTTTGCATAAAAATAGAAAACGTGTGAACCGTCAAATGTTGAAAGAAAAAATTGATCACCCGCAACATCGCCTTCGAGAAAACGATAATCGCCGGTAGTAGTTAAAAAAGTTCCGGTGATGTAGTTTCCATCCTGATTAAAGATGCCGACAGCATGTTCTCCTTCAGCATCTTCGTTTTGAAAATGCACATCGTATCGTCCGGTGAAATTAACAGAAGCTCTTTCAGGCTTATCGAAGAAACGAAATCCAACTTCATATTCAGCAGTGCATGGAATGTAAGCGGAAAATTTTCTTGTATTATTTATAAAATAACCATTCAGATGTTTTTCATTTATTTTAAATCGCAACTCAGTATCAAAAACAGGAAGGTGGATAAAAACTGAATCGGCTGAATATTGAATTTCTGTACCGGATAATTTTTCCGCTTGATTGAGTAATGTAAATGTGTCACCCCGAATTGAAAAGTGAAAAGGAACATCAATACTGTCATTGAGTTTCAATGAGCCGCGCCAGTTGCCTTCTATTTTGGAAAATGAAAATACAGAATTGGAAAGAAGTAGCAGAATTGCAGAGAGAATCGTTTTCATCGAAACGAAAGGTACTAAAGAAAATAGAATTCAATGTGTAGCGATAACATTGTAAATGATTTTAAGTTATTTTCCGGATTTACATTTTTCAGTTGATAAAAAATAAGAAAGCCACCCCGTAAGGTGGCTTTTTAAAAAATGAATAAATGAGTTATGCCGATTAAGGAGCAGTGTCAAACGTGATTCCCTGAGCAAGGGGTAATTCAGAACTGAAATTAATCGTATTGGTCTGACGACGCATGTATATTTTCCATGAGTCACTACCAGATTCACGTCCACCACCGGTTTCTTTTTCACCACCGAAAGCGCCACCGATCTCAGCACCGGAAGTTCCGATGTTTACGTTTGCTATTCCACAGTCGCTACCTTCATGTGATAAGAAGTTTTCTGTTTCCAGAATATTACTTGAGAAAATTGCAGAAGACAATCCTTGAGGTACACCATTGTGAAATTCAATAGCCTCATCCATTGTCTTGTATTTCATCATATATAATAGCGGAGCAAAAGTTTCATCGCAAACGATGCTCAGATTCTTCGTTACTTCAGCAATACAAGGTTTAACGTAGCAACCACTTTCATAACCGGCGCCTTCCATTAATCCGCCGCCATAAAGAATAGTTCCACCTTCGCTTTTTACTTTTTCAATAGCGTTGAAATAATCAGTCACTGCACCTTTGTCAATCAACGGACCAACCAATGTTTTCGAATCCAGTGGATGACCTATGCGAATGTGTTGATAAGCGTCTACTAATTTTTTCTTGAAAGTATCGTAGATTGATTCGTGAATAATTAATCGGCGAGTAGAAGTACACCGTTGACCGGCTGTTCCTACAGCACCAAATAATACAGCACGAATGGCCATGTCAAGATCTGCATGCTGAGAAATGATGATGGCATTATTACCACCTAATTCAAGTAAGCTGCGACCAAGTCTTTCTCCAACAATTCTTCCTACACGTTTTCCCATTTTAGTTGAACCTGTAGCTGAGATTAATGGAACACGATGATCAGCAAGGAAATTATCGCCAACGTATTTAGAACTGGCAGCGATAAGATTGATGACACCTTCCGGCACATCATTTTTCTTGAGTACATCAACCATTATGTTGTGAACCGCAACAGCGCATAACATTACTTTCGAACTTGGTTTCCAGATAACCGTATCGCCACAAACGATGGCAAGCATTGCATTCCATGCCCAAACTGCAACAGGAAAATTAAATGCACTGATAACACCGACAACACCAAGTGGATGATATTGCTCGTACATACGATGACGCGGACGTTCGCTATGCATAGTGTAACCATGAAGTTGACGAGACAGGCCGACAGCGAAATCGCAGATGTCAATCATTTCCTGAACTTCTCCTAAACCTTCCTGATAAATTTTTCCCATCTCATAAGCGACTAGTCTGCCCAATGGTTCTTTGTATTTACGAAGTTGGTCACCCATTTGACGAACGACTTCTCCACGTTTAGGTGCAGGAATCATTCTCCATTTCAAAAAAGCTTCTTGCGCTTTTATTACCATTGCATCGTAATCTTCAGCGCTGCCTTGGCGAATTTTTCCGATTAAAGCGCCATCAGCCGGAGAATAAGATTCAATGAATTCACCTGTTGTATTTATCCATTGTGTTCCGGTGCAAGCGCCATTGTTAATGTCCTTTATACCGAGTTGTTTCAAGGCATCAGCAATTCCGTACTGATCCATCGTAAGAGTGTCTGTTTTCATAAAATGTAATTTGCGCCGCAAAGGTAGATAAATCATCTTAAATATTTAATTTGCAGTCAATCAAAAGCATAAGGTTGGAAACAAACACACGAAGACCCCGATTTTTAGTAGCGCTTATATACTTCGTCCTTGCGATTGTTGTTTTCCCCTTTTTAGTTGGATATGTAGACAATCCGGATACATTTCAGTACTTATCCATTGCCCGAAAGCTATCAGAAGGGAACGGAGTCGTGAATGGGTATTGGAGTCCACTAATCAGTTGGCTGTTGATCTTGCCCATTCGGCTTGGAATGGACGGAGTTATAGCCTTTAAACTAACTCAGGTTTTCATTGGTTGGTGGGCAGTTTCTGCCTGGTATTCATTGGTGAGAAAATATCCGGAGACCAATCGGATCTTGGTGTTGTATTTTCCGCTACCATTTGTGCTAGTTTATGGATTATTAAATCTGACACCCGATTTACTTTTCGTGGCTATTTGTTTATCGCTCATCGTTGAAGTGTTGCGTGATGATTCTGAAAAGAATTTTTACAAAATAGGTTTCCTTGGAGCCTTATTGTTTTTTACAAAAGCATTTGGCTTTCCGTTTTTCATCATTTGGCTAACGCTAGCCGGATTTTTCATTACGTATTCGTTCAAAGAATACCTCCGCACAATTCTTACTTTTTTCGTTTTGATTTTGCCATGGGCCATCATGATTTCAATTCACTATCATCAACCAACGATAAGTCTGGCCGGTGATTTTAATCGATCAGTTGACGTTGCCCCATTACCCGGAAGAGGAACTGAATTACCGATTCTAAAAGGAGGACTATATCAACCACAACCCTATTCACTTTCGGCATGGGAAGATCCGGGAGATTTTGTGAGCAAAGAGCAAGTTCGGTTGACAAGATATCCACAATATTTTTGGGAGATTGTGAAAAGAAATGCCATGTCGATTTGGTATTTTGATTTTAAGAGACAGCTTGGAATTATTTTTCTGATTCTGCTAGTAAGAACATTGTTATTTAATCGTCCGATTTTCACACGCCCGGAAATACAAATCGGTGTGCTGACTATTTTGTTATTATACGGAGGATATAGTATGATTTTAGTTCACACCCGGTATGTATGGATAAACACATGGCTTATGTTTTTTATCGCTGCGATAATCATACAGCGATTTATAAGTGCGCCACAATTTTTGCGAACGCTTCTGCTTGGAACATTATTACTCTTTTGCTGGAAACGGCCGATTAAGCAATTATTGTTTGTAGAAGACACAAGCATTCCTGCACAATGGATTTTTAAAGGACTGAAGCGACCATTTGAAACTATGCAAGTGATGTATCGAACAGATGACATGTTTGTAAAAACACTTGATAAAATGAAGGCATTAAAACTGAATGGAAATTTAGTAGCAATCAAAAGCTCGAGAGGAGAACGTGATTTGTATACGAAAGGATTGAGGGTGGCGTATGAAAACCATTTGACTTTTATCGGTACCGTACCTGAATTTAACGATTCGCTTTTTACAAAGTTTAATATCCGCTATGTACTAACGGAAAAGAAAGAAACGTTGAATGGAAAAAAGTTGTTTGATGATGGAATGATACAATTGTATGAATTAAAAAAAGAAATTGAGTAATGGAAACGATGGCATATTCCAGCAGGGATCCTGTGAGTAATTATCACCGCGCCTCAAGTAACGACCATCGATCACCCAGTCATCCAGCAAGGATCCTGTGAGTGATTATCACCTCCCCTCAAGTAACAACCATCGATCACCCAGTCATCCGGCAAGGATCCTGTGAGTAATTATCATTCTCCCTCTTGCATCTTATGCAAAAAAAATCCGCCCTCAACCGAGAGCGGATTTTTTATTTCAATCAAAAAGAATTATTTATTAGAAATCACAATAGTTTTTGTGATAGTTCCTGCAGCACTCGTGATTTGAATGTTGTAGATTCCGTCAGGTTGATTTCCAATATCCATTCTTTCATTACCGAATGTATTGAAGAATTTAGTTGTTATAGTTTGTCCAAGATTGTTCAAAATTGTAACGGTTACATTTTTATCAATTGCTCCATTGTTGGAGATGTTGATTACTCCTTTTGAAGGGTTAGGATAAACAATCAGGTTTTTAGCAGCTTCTATTGGATTAATACCAACTAATGTTGAAGATGGATTATTTACACGCAACATAAATGTAATTTGGAAACCACCACTTTCAATTGTTGCCCATGCACCACTTGTTTTAAAGTAAGCAGTGTTTGGTGTATAGATTTCATTTGATGAACCCAATGTCATGAGTGTAGTATCAAGTTGAGCAAGGCCAAGGAAGTAATCTCCTGCTGTAACATTGATCGGACTTTGGAAACCAAGCGTAACGAATTTACCTCCGGTATCCTGAGCTGTAACAGTGTAGCTACCGGATGTACCAATGATAGAACCCGGAAGTCCGGATGCTACTGAGTAAACATCAGCACTTACATGATAGCCAATTTTAGCATTAGCAAGGTAAAATGTTGCAGAAGTAAACTGAGAAGCCTGAACCACATGATACATTTGACCAAGTGTACCGGTAACCCCGTTGAAACCAAAACC
>JAYSPU010000251.1:0-2180 GCA_043721935.1 Bacteroidota bacterium
ATACACAATCACTTGCACTTATTTGTACTTTCACCATTCACTAAATGAATGTTGTTGATCTAATCAACAGAATACATTTTTTGATTTTTTTGAAATGAAATGTTCATTGAGATTCATGAACAATGTGATAATCAGTAGTACTCATTAACAGACTAAGTCGAAACAAATAAATGTATACCTGCAGGGAAATCATAGCCGCCATTGTTTCAAAAAATATTTACCATGCGAAATGGTTAAATACATTGTCGATGCTGTCAAATTCCGGCTTTCGTAGAATGGCCATTGGTCAGAATTCTATTTTCCTTAATGAGAGTATACTTAAACATGCAGCTAATAAATCCAGACACGCATATCAATTCAAAAAGCTTATCGGTAAAATTGATGGTGCATTTTTACCAAATTTCGAACCTGAATATTTAATCGCTCCAATAGAAAGCAGACAATATTTGAAAATACTCGATATATTTACTTGTCGGTATTTGACATCTCATTTAGAATTAAAAAATTCAAAATTAAAAGACGGTGCCTATCTTATGGTTGCCCATGTTTTATCTATTCGGGCAAATGAACTTCTTTCTGTTTATCAGGAAACTCTTGAACAGACCGAGTCAAAAGTGTCGATCAGGTCGGTAGTTGCTGACGAGATGGAGATTCAGGAGGAAATGATTATTCAGTTAAATGAATTTAGTCCCGATTGGAGCATTCATGCTTTAGCAATCAGTACTTTTGAAAAGAAGATTTTTAACAATTGGATGCGCAGTATCAGTAAACATTTACACTTATTGAATAGAAATTTAATAGTAGAAACTTTTCAATAGATGTTAATAATCGATTCGATCTGCCAATCCGGTTAGTTTAGTTGTTAGTAGTATTTTTTAGGAAATTACCGGATCAATAAAACACGGACTACGAATAATTTCTTCTGTCGTACCATCTTCGTATTCTACTTTCACACGAACTTTTGATCCTTTGATATAGTCCTTAATTATTACAGACTTTTTATCTTCTGAAATTTTACCCTGGACAGGAGTAAAATCTTTTTCATACATGATAAATTTGATGGACTTAGCAGGTTGTGTCAAGTGAATTTGAAAATCAGTTTTACTTTTAGTCGATAGCGAATCTGTTTGTCCTGAACAAATCTTGATGATTAGTAAAAATGAGAATAGGAAAGCAAACTTCATCTATCAAAGATAAGAAATAATATTCTCGAAACATGCTGATATTAGCCGGGAAAGAAGATTCTGGAGATTTCTATTCTGCCATTTTAAGCTAACGAACTTTTATATTAATCAAAAAATAAGACCATCCTCGTAGATGGTCTTATTTGCTAGTAGAAAAATATCACATTAATGTTTGACAATAAATTTTCCATTGCTAACCGGATTATTTCCATTTCGTATTTGATAGAAATAAATGCCATTGGAAAGGGTGGATGTGTCAAAAGTTGTTTGTAAAGAAGATACTTGATTTTCCATAATTTGTTTTCCTTCAGCATCAAAAATTACAATTGTTGAATTTTGCATGTCAGTCAGCAGAATTGAAATTGAATTATCTGCCGGAGATGGAAAGACAGTTGTTTTGCGAGATTCAAGAATAGGTGAAGAAAGAACTATAGAGTTCCGTAAATATTCAGCGGCAGTAGCATTTGCTCCAAGACTATCTGCATAAACTGAAGCTATGAGACTCGGTTGTGTCCCCGGCTTGATGAATCGAAATGTTGTCGTCTGGCTTGCACTATTACTCAATGGAATATAAATACCTCCACCAATGTTAATGGAAATTGAATCGTATTGAAGATCAACAGACTTAATTCTTAGTACACCTGTTTTGTCACCATTTGGCAATCGTAATGTTCCTGTTCCATCAGCTGTGAACTGGCTTTCAGTACGACTTACGAGTCTGTATGCAGTTCCGGAAATAGTAGAGTCGATTAGTAAACGGGAAACGCTGTTTCTTGTACTTCCATATGACATCGGTACAGGGATGAAAAGAGAAGCTTGTGAAAAGCTGATTACTGTTCCTGTTGAAGTAACAATTCCATTTATATAGATTCCAGAACTGTTTGTTGTTGCATATGTGTAGGATCCGTCGGTTTGGTTATAGGCAGCCAGATTTGAACCACTAAATGAACCGGCATAAGGCGTTCCTACTGAGCTAATAAATCCAACTGTGTCATT
>JAYSPU010000252.1:0-1728 GCA_043721935.1 Bacteroidota bacterium
AAATTGAACCATAGGATACTAATTGTTTACTCAAACTTAAGGAAAGTAATTTATTTAATTGCAAGTGGTGGATTAAAACAAAGAATAACTTTTGTGGAAAATAGACCTCAGGTTATCACATTGATTTCTTTCAGGAGCTTATTTAATGTCATTGACAAGTGAAAAATATGGTCTTTTTATTTTACGTTTGCCATCACTATACACATGGAAAATACTAATACAATCATAGAATCGCGTCGTTTGAGTGATTTGATCAGCCGATTTGAAGAAAAAAGACCGGAAATCGTCTTTGAATGGAAAGATTCTGAAACTGAAGCCGAAGGCTGGTTGGTAATCAATTCACTGCGTGGAGGATCGGCTGGTGGCGGAACACGAATGCGCCGGGGTTTAGACAAGCACGAAGTAGAGTCTTTGGCTAAAACAATGGAAATCAAATTTTCTGTAAGCGGACCGGCAATTGGCGGGGCAAAATCAGGAATCAACTTTGATCCGACAGATCCACGTAAAAGAGGTGTATTGGAACGCTGGTTTAAAGCAGTAGTTCCTTTGCTGAAGAGTTACTACGGTACAGGAGGTGATTTGAATATAGATGAAATTCACGATGTTATTCCAATCACTGAGAAATTTGGCTTGCGTCATCCTCAAGAAGGAACCGTTGTCGCTCATTTGCAGGCATCTGAAGAACGAAAAGAAAAGATTATTTTACAGCTGCAACACGGTGTCAAGAAGAAACTGGAAGATGCCAAATTCAGTCCTGATTTAAATCGCCATATCACTGTTGCTGATATGATCACCGGTTACGGAGTGGCAGAAGCTGTTTTGCATCATTATAAAATTCATGGCGAAAATGTAGTCGGAAAAAAGGCTATCGTACAAGGTTGGGGAAATGTTGGAGCTGCAGCAGGATATTATCTCGCACAAATGGGTGTAAAAATTATTGCCATTGTAGACCGATTGGGAGGCGTTATAAATAAAGAAGGCTATTCTTTTGATGAAGTGACAGATTTATACCTGAACAGAAGTGGAAATCATTTGGTTTCTGATCAGTTACTGAATCCGGAAACCATGATGGAAAAAGTCTGGACATTAGGAGCAGAAATTTTTATTCCTGCAGCGGCATCCCGATTGGTAAATAAAACTGAAATTGAAAGCATGATTGAAAACGGACTGGAAGTAATTGCCTGCGGTGCAAATGTTCCGTTTAATGACAAAGCAATTTTTTACGGGCCAACAGCAGAATTTACTGACAGTAAAGTGAGTCTGATTCCGGATTTTATTGCCAATTGCGGAATGGCTCGTGTATTCAGATATTTAATGACCGATGAAGTTCCGATTACCGATGTTGCTATTTTCAAAGATGTATCTACTTGCATAGGCGATGCATTGAAAGAAGTGTATGAGAAAAATCCGTCGAGAACTTTTATCAGTCAATCTGCTCTGGAAATTGCAATTGAAAAATTGATTTAAGAGGATGAATTCTGAATTTTTAGATCGGCAATTTTTAGGCAACACAGTAGTGAATTACCTGTTGTGTGTCGGAATCTTGTTGATTGGTTTCATCTTTAAGCGGTTTATTTCTTCTCTGCTTACCAGGTTTCTGTATTTTATATTCAGGAAGTATGGTCGCTCAGTAGGATGGGAACAATTTACACGATTAACCCACCGACCTTTTCAGTTATTGTTCATGGTCATCCTCGTTTACTTTGCGATTCAGCGACTGGCTTTTCC
>JAYSPU010000253.1:0-3965 GCA_043721935.1 Bacteroidota bacterium
GCTGATGGTTCTCTCGATACCAGAATGTATCAGGATTCAAGCTGGCAGCCTTCAACTTATTATAGTTTATTTACCGATACAGCGGTTTACTTTTTAACCTTCACACCAACCGGATTAGGAAAACGAATGTCATTGACGAATGACACGTTATTTTCATCCTACACTCCATCAAATTATTTTCTGAAAGAAAGTTTGGTTCAAGGTAAAGATGTTCCAAATGCCAACTATCTTTTTAGCTACAACAGAGGAATTAACGATCAATCGATCGACTACAGAGAAAGCGAAGGCTGGGGATCACGTTTTGGAAATTACAGCGGCGGTAACTTCCCTATTGCAATTCCTGTTCCTACTGCTAATGTTTACGTGAGCGGACCAAACATTGAAATTAATACTTCCATTGGTGGAATAAATAATCTGCAACATAATCTGACGATTACCGGAGGAAGTATAAACCTGAATGATGTCTTCTATGCACAGATGCTGAGAAAATATAACTTCTCCTTATCTCCGGCAACCTTAAGTTCCCCTACTACAATCTATACAGTTAACGTTTCTTCTCCTGTCAGTGCAAGTGACAACAATATGTTCTATTGGATTTCGGTTCGCTATCCGCACACGTACAATATGGAAGGTGCATCCGGATTTAAAATGTACGTACCGGATGATCCATCGCAAGCTTTTACGCGGATGGATCTTACGAATTTTAATTCAGCGAGTATTGTTCCGGTCATCTATGACTTAACCAACCACAAGCGAATTGCAGTTCGCATGAATGGAACTACTGTCAATGCTTTGTTAGCCAATGATGGCGGATCATTGCCAAAAGAATGTTACGTCTCAGCAGAATTTGCCGTCACATCACCTTCAGTTTCTAAAATAAATTATTACCTGAATAATCCGGGATACTTCAATAATTTCCAGACACAAGCTATTGATTCTGCTTATCTCATCATCACCAACAAAGCAATCTGGAATCAGGCACAACTGTACAAGAGTTACCGTAACATCACTACGAATGGCAAAGCATTGGTTATTGATGTAGAAGAATTGTATGATCAGTTTGCATTTGGATTACAGAAGCATCCACTCGGAATAAAAAATTTCGCGCATTATTTGTTGAATAACTGGACAACAGTTGCTCCACCTGCACACATGTTTCTTATTGGTAAATCAATAAGTCCTGCCGACTTTAGAACCAACCCATCGTTATTTTCACAATGCCTTGTTGCCAGTTACGGTGTTCCGACATCTGACATGTTACTGACTTCCGGCATTGATGGTTCTATCTGGGAGCCGAAAATTCCAATTGGAAGATTAAGCGCAAAGAATGCTATTGATGTGACCAATTATCTGTCGAAGGTTCAAGAATACGAAGCAGCGCAAACCGGTCCGCCACAAGCATGGCAAAAAGAAATATTGCATTTTGGTGGTGGTAACAATCCGGATCAGCAACGCGAACTTGCAGGTTACCTCAGTAATTTCGAACGTATTCTGGAAGACAGTTCGTATGGCGGACATGTGACGACTTATTTAAAGAACAGTTCTTCACCTATCATCATCAATCAATCAGACACGTTACGACAACAAATCACGAAAGGAGTTTCCATCATGACCTTTTTCGGTCATGCTTCGGGATCCAATTTTGACCAGAGTACCGATGAACCTTCTGCTTATCAAAACCGAGGGAAGTATCCGTTGGTGGTAGCAAACTCTTGTTTTGCGGGAGACATACATACCAATCAAGTCAGCGTCAGCGAAAAATTTGTACTTGAACCACAGAAAGCTGCCATTGCATTTATAGCAAGTGTGGGTTTAGGAATCCCTATTTATCTGAATGATTATTCGACTGCCTTGTTCGAAGCAGCATCTTACTACCGATACGGTGCATCAATCGGACAAATCATGAAGCGTGCAATAGAAGTGAATCAGCAAAATGCAGATGAAGGTCATAAAATAGTTAGTAATGAAATGTCATTGCAGGGTGATCCTGCTTTAAAGTTGAATACGTTTCAGAAACCTGATTATGTAATTACTGAATCGGGAATCAAATTTTCTCCGGTGGGAATTACCACACAATTGGACACGTTTAACATTACCGTGAACACCCGTAATTATGCAAAAGCAGTTGCCGACTCATTTCATGTTCGAATCACCAGAACATTTCCCGATGGAGTTGACTCTGTGTATTCATTCAAAAGAGGAAATTGTTATTATGAAGACAATTTAACTTTTCCTCTTTCTACCGGTGGATTTAATGCAGCCGGATTAAATAAAATAAAGGTTGAAGTTGACCTTCCGGATTCAGTAGATGAGTATGATAACATAGGAAACAACATTGCCAAAGCAGATTTATTTATTATTTCCAGCGACATCATCCCCGTCTATCCGCCGAAGTTTGCAATTCATCCTTTTAATACCGTTACATTAAAAGCAAGTACGACAAATCCAATTGCCGGAATTCATAATTACATTTTCCAGATTGATACGATTGATCTGAATGTAAAAGATGGAATACCGGGAATGCAAACAAGTCCACTCTTCCGTTTCACAACCATTACAGATAGTGGTGGAGTTATTTCATGGTCTCCTCCAAGCTATACATTAAAAGACTCTGCTGTTTATTTTTGGCGCGTTGCAAACGATTCTATCTTACTTGATACTACGAATTACAAATGGCAACAAAGTTCCTTTCAATATATTCAGGGAAAAACCGGATGGTCGCAAGCACAATTCTATCAATTCAAAGAAGATGAATTTGTAAACGTAAATTTCGATACGCTCAGAAGGAAATTTGAATTCATCAATAACCTGAAAGAATTAGCAGTTACAGATCTCGGACAACCTACTTCATTGGCACAAACACGACAGATCGGTTATTCACTGAATAATACCACGATTGAAACGGATGGTTGTCAGGGCTACAGAGCGATAATGGTAGCTGTACTGGACTCAATCACACTTGATCCATGGAGTACGTGTGCTTATAATTTTAATCAGGCAAACACTTTTACGTTGAATCCCGGAATTGCATGTTCACCAACAGCAGCAGGTTCAGGAAGTTGCCGTAATCGACCTGAAAATTATTTTATATATCGTTTTGAAGATCCAAATGTAACGCAACAAACATACATGCAAAACTTCAATAACATGATCAGCCAGGTACCTGTTGGAAATTATGTTATAGTATATTCCTGGTTGAATTACACTTATTCTACTGCTGATCCGCTGTTTCATTCTACCATGACCAGCTTAGGTTTTAACACAGGATTACTAAATGACAATGCACCGTTCATTTATTTTATTCGGAAAGGAGATTTAGCAACCAGACAATTTAAAATTGGTACTGCACCAACAGATACGATTATACTTCAACGATTACTTTCAAGTCTGTGGAACAGAGGAACTGTGTCTACACCTGTAATTGGTCCTTCCACTCGATGGGAATCACTTCACTGGAATCAACATGCTGCAGAACCGGCTGCAAGTTCAAAAGACAGTATGCATCTGGAAGTTCACGGACTTAACTCTGCAACGAACAACTGGGATGTATTAGCAGGAAACATTCTGTATCAAACCGGAAAAGACACAACCTTAGGATGGATCAATGCAAGCACATATCCATATTTGAGAATAACGACTTCAATGCAAGATGATTCTTTACGAACGCCACCACAAATGGATTACTGGAGAATTTTTTACGATGAAGTTCCGGAATGTGCTATCAATCCAAATAATTCTTTCTTCTTCCATTCGAATCCACTTCAAGAAGGAGACACTGTAAGAATGAACGTTGCCATTGACAACATTGGCAATCTGCCAATGGATAGTCTTGCCGTTTCATTTTATCTGTACGATAACAACAGAGCAAAACGCAATCTGAAAACTGTAAAACTAGACTCATTAAGAGTAGGCCGGTCATTGAATGCCTCAGTTGAAATAGACAATACATTCGGTCTGGCAGGAAA
>JAYSPU010000254.1:0-21368 GCA_043721935.1 Bacteroidota bacterium
CACGTTGGTACAGAAAGGAAGTTCGTATTATTCGTCCGGATCGTTCGATTCGTTCATTCAGAGATGCGCAGGGCTTTAAAAAAGGAATGAGATCGTTGAAGGTAAAATCAGTTCCGGCTTTCATTTATCATTATGGTTGGGTGAAGCCACCTTATCAGCAACAAGAAAAGCAACAATATTTTCATTCACTCTGGCATGACAATGATTGGATCAGGAAAAACATTGAGAGTGTTGATCAATTTGATTATTCTAAAATAGATTCAGTTGCCAGATTTAATGGAACGCATCCATTGGTTATGCAAAAAAGAATTACTGCCGTTAATTGGAATTTTTCATTTGATCCTACAGAAAAAAAACTGGGTATTAAATCCCGATTTAAAATGTTTGTCGAAAAAAAAACCGGATGGCGGGTTGGTGAGTATAAAAATTACAGAATTATTTAATTCCTTAATTGCTCACTAAATGAAAAACTAAGCTGTATTTTTTAAGGATTGATGACGGCCTACTGCATCAGAAATGTTTTTTAAAATTGAATACAAGTTTTCATTCTCTGTGTCTTTAATAAATGTAAAATCAATTTTCAAAGTAGGATATTTCTCTTTTTTAAATGGTTGACCGTTTGAAAAACAGCCAAGAATAAGAACTCCTGGTTTTGCTATTCTGATTTGATTCAGAAAGTCGGTTCCAGGGCTATCAAGAATGGACAAGTCAAACAATACGATATCAGCTTTAACAACATCAAAGATTACTGTAGCCTCAGTAATATTTTCAGCATGACCTGAGATTGAAATGTGTTCAATCTTGTAAAGCATCTCATGTAGTTTCTCACAAAAACAGGATGAATGATCAACAATTAGTAATTTGAGTCTTTCATTACTCATAAGCTGGGAGAAAAAATTAAATATAAAACGTACTCTTCGTTCGCTATAAGACCAATTCAATTGCAGTGGCAATTACTCTTATTTATTTAACAAAACTAGGAGCCGAAATGAAGAAAAACGTAGGGAATAGTGTATAAGAAGTGTGGTAGTTTATACTACACAGCGTTCATTATAAGCTCTAGTAGTATAAGATAACGCTAACAGTAAAGGCTTGTGATTTTGGGGTATTTAATATTCTACCAACCGGAAGCCAATACATCAGCTATATGCATGACTTTAATTTTCTTTTCTTGTTTTTTTAGATAACCTTCAAGATGCATCAAGCAGGACTGATCTGTGGAAATTAAAAATTCAGCTTTCGTTTGTTCTGCATGAATAATTTTTTGTTCGGCCATTCCCACAGCAATAGTTTCATATTTGACAGAAAAGGTGCCACCAAAACCACAGCAGGTTTCTGTTTCATCCATTTCTTTCAGTTCAAGACCTCTTACCTGATTTAATAAAATCCGAGGTTCTTTTTTTATACCAACTTCCCGTAATCCACTACATGAATCGTGATAAGTTGCAATTCCATCCAATCGTGCTCCAACGTCTGTTACTTTTAAAATATTCACCAAAAAATCTGTAAATTCAAACATGTTTTTTTGCACAGTTTTATATTCATTGTGTAAAACAGTATTGTGAAATAATTCCGGATAATAATTTTTCACCATTCCAACACAACTTGCAGAAGGTGAGACGATGTAGCGATCGTTAGGAAAATCACGAATAAATTTTTCGCCAACTTCTTTGCATTGATCCCAATACCCACCGTTAAAAGCCGGTTGCCCGCAACAAGTTTGATCCGGATTGTAGTTTACGGTGCAACCGACCTTTTCTAAAACTTTTACCATGTTAAAAGCTGTTTCAGGATTAATCTGGTCCATGAAGCAAGGAATGAATATATCGACTAACATATTGTTTATTGAAATTGTTGAAGTGAATTAAGATAAGATTATCCTAGTATATGAAGACTTGCAAGTTTCTCTTCTGATGTTGATTTCCTGATCATATTGAGCAAGAAAAGTCCGATGACAAAGAATATTGCGAGCACAATAATACTGCTTCTCATGCTGCCTGTCATTTCGTTGATAAAACCAAAAGCAAAAGTACCGATTACAGTACCGATTTTATCACAAACATCATAAAAACTAAAATATGATGCATGGTCCAGAGTTTCCGGAAGCAGTTTTGAATATGTCGAACGGGATAACGATTGAACACCACCCATGACCAACCCTACAACAGCTGCCAATCCGATGAACATATTTTGTTCGTTTATCCCGTATACTTTATTACATAAAAATGCGCCAATACAAACCAGGATCCAAATGACTAGTGAAATACTCAAAGCATTTAAATTGCCGAGTCGCTTCGATAACGAACTGAATAAGTACGCGCCACCAATGGCAACAAATTGAATGATGAGGATGATTGCAATCAGTACAGATGAATCCAGTTTCAATTCGCCTGCGCCGAATAATGTTGCCACATACATGACAGTCTGTACGCCCATATTATAAAAGAAAAAAGAAAGTAGAAATTTAGTTAACCGAGGTGTGTTTTTTAATTCTCCCCAAACTTTTCGTAATTCTTTATATCCATGAAATAGATAACGACCTTTTTCCTTTCTTTTAATAGGAGTCTCCGGCAGATTGTTAAATGTGTATTGAGCAAATCCAAACCACCAGATACCAACCAGTAAAAAAGATAATCGTGTCGCAAAGGCTGCTTCAATATTTCCATACCAGGAAGGAAATAAAATCATGGTCAATGAAAAAATAAGGAGCAATGAGCTTCCTATGTATCCCAATGCAAATCCTTTCGCACTAACTTTATCCTGATCCGCCGGTTCTGCAATTTCAGGAAGAAAGGCATTGTAAAAAACAATACTCCCTGCATAGCCAATAGCAGCAAGCAAAGAGCCGAATACTCCAATCCATAAAGTATTCAGGTTGGTAAAGAAGAATAATGAGGTGCATGATAAAGCGCCTAGTGTACTAAAAAAATACATGAACCTTTTTTTACGACCGCTGTAATCTGCAATTGAACTAAGCAATGGACTAATAGAAGCAATAATTAAAAAAGCAAGGGAGATGCCGTACGTTTGGAGAGAGTCACTATTAAAAGTGCGACCTAAAAACCGGACGTCAGATGATCCGTTTGTTGAAGTTATGCCGTGAAAATAAATTGGAAAAAGTGCAGAAGTAATAACCAAAGAATAAGCAGAGTTGGCCCAATCATACATGGCCCAGGCTCTGATTACTTTTTTATTTCCTTTTGTCTGCATATTAAGATTTGTTGAACCGGTAATTTTTTACGGTCTCTACAAATAAAATTACTTTTTCCTTTTCTATATCCGGATACAAGCCATGACCTAAGTTAGCAATGTAACGATCCGGCCCGAATGCAGCCAACATTTTATGTGTTTCTGAAATAATATTTTCATCCGAAGAGTATAAAAGGCAAGGATCAATGTTTCCCTGAAGCGTTTTTCCTTTCGTTAATTGTCTTGACTCCTGAATGTCCATGTTCCAGTCTAATCCGATTACAGAACAAGTCGTATTTGCAAAATCTGCACGTGAAAAATAGGCGCCTTTTGCAAACACGATCACAGGAACTTCTGTAATTGCTTCACAAATTGCCTGAATGTACCGGAAGCTGAATTCTCTATATTGTTCAGGAGATAAGATTCCTGCCCATGAATCAAAAACCTGAACGATGTCAACACCTGCATTGATTTGGCCTTTCAAATAATGAATAGTGCTTCGTGTAATTTTATCCAATAATTTATGAGCTAATACAGGTTCTGTATACAGAAACTTTTTGGCAATACTGAAGGTCTTACTTCCTTTTCCCTCCAACATATAGGATAGAATAGTCCATGGAGCGCCTGCGAAACCAATCAATGGTACACGACCATTCAATTGTTTTTTGGTTAGAGAAATGGCATCCGTTACATAACGCAAATCGCCGACTTCTGCTATTTTCAATCGATCAATGTCACCGGCAGACTGAATTGTTTTTTCAAACCAGGGGCCGCGACTTTCTATCATCTGATAAGGAAGTCCCATTGCTTCCGGAATCACAAGTATGTCTGAAAAAATGATGGCAGCATCCACACCTAAAATATCAACGGGTTGAATCGTAACTTCAGCTGCTAATTCCGGAGTTTCAACCAATTGCTTAAAGCCTCCGATTTTTTCACGAACGGCTCTGTATTCAGGAAGTATACGGCCTGCTTGTCGCATAAGCCATACAGGTACTCTTTCAGTTTTCTCTCCTCTGGCTGCCTTGAGCAATAAATCATTTTTTAATATCATCGTGGCGAAAGTAGAAAAAAAAGTGTTTTAATGTCTGATTTAAAGTACAAATAAAGGAATGGAAGAATGTTTATTCACTTTGGATTGCTCATCAGGAAGCATATCTAAATATTTGACCTGATTAAATCCTAGAAATAATTCACAATACCAAAATGTATTTTACCATTTTTAAAATAAAACGGATTGTCAAATTGTTTTCCAAGTGCGTAACTAACTGACATGATACCAAGTGAAGTTTCGAAGTTAATGCCGGTTCCAAATCCAAATGGTCTATCGCTTGTGTAACTACCCTTCCTTTTACGTTCATACCAAGCCTGGTTGTAAAATAAAAACAAAAAGGAATTCTGTTCCAATTGATAACGGTATTCAATTTTCCCAATTACAAATGTGGATGCAAAAATTGATTCTTCATCAAATCCGCGAAGTGATCTTAATCCGCCAATCCTGTATAGTTCATTTGTGAATAGATCCGGGTTATCAATTCGAGCTATGCGAGATCCTATATTTAATACTTGTTTTGTCGCCAGTGGTAAATATCCATCCACAATTAACTCCATATGATATGTCGTGCTTTTTAAATTTAAGGTTTCATACGCAATTGGATTAATTCCACTATTTTTTTTAATGGTTCTATTGCCGGCACTTCCGGTTGTTTCGAAAGCAAAACCCTTTCTTGGATTTATCCTGTAATCCAATCGTTCAAAGTGAAAAGTAGTGCCATAAGAAACAGTTGAAATGTCAGCATATGGCGGGAGGACTGTTACATTTTCTAATCCTTTAGTGGTTTGTAAATTACTCTCCTTGTCATTGACGAATGCTTTGATATAATTGTTTCCCGAAAGCGCATATTGAACACCCAGATTGCGAATGATGTCAATAAAAATAGTGTCTCGTTTAAAAATGTTCAGGTTTGCATCGATTCCAAATGGGGAATTAAAAAGAAACGGATAAAGTAGATGTACTTTTAAATCTTGTGATCTAGGTGGAAGCTGTTTCCAATTCAATTCAATGACTTCGCCATGACGAAAAGAATTTTGAAGCTTCAAATGAACTTCTCCTGTCAAATTAATTTTCCCCGGATTTGCTTCATCAGGTAACACACCAATGACTCCATCGAACTGGCTTGATTTTTTATTTTCAAGAAACAAATACAATCGATTTGTTTTTTCAGAAAAGGAAACCTGACTAGGTCTTACTTCTCTTACAAATGCTAGTTCTCTCAACCTGTTACTGATCTTTTGCAACCGGGATTCATCGTAAATATCACCGGGAAAAATGCTCATGTAATTGTAAATATATACCGGAGCAATGGTAGCATTCCCTTTTATAATCACGCTGTCGATCCGCGTCAACGCATTCTTAGTTAAAAAAAGTTGAGCATTTATCCCGTTGTTTACAAATTCAATGCTGTCTAATCTGACAGAAGCAAAAGGATAGCCTTTTCGTTCTGCATTACGAATTATTTTTTTCTTTATGTTTTCAACTTCCTGAATATTGAACGTGTGGTTTTGAAAATTTTTGGTTTTATATCCGGATCCTTCTAAAAATCTTTTATCGATATTCCCGTTTTTGAGTTGAGCCCAGTTGAAAGTATGTCCTAAATAAAAAACGATTGATGCATGTGAACTATCCGAGACGATTGAATCGATAGAAGCGGCACCATGACCTTCTTTTTTAACATCGGATAAAAAGGCGTTTAACTTTTTTATTAGTTGGAGCGAATCGGTAAACGTGTAATCTTTTAAGTACAACTTCTCAAGTTTTGAAAAAGCCGTTGAATCTTTTTCATCCAACAATTTAAAATCAAAAGTTTTTATTTTTTGAGCAAATGTCTGTGATGAACAAAACAAAAGACAGAACCACACCACTGAAAGTTTCAGTAGTTTTTGCCTGTTTATCTTATGAAATGAAAGCATAGTCAAAGGGAACGTAAACCGATGCAATCTATTCAATCTATTGACCAATTGATAGGTGTCAATCCCTGTGATTTCAGAATTGAATTTGTTTTTGAAAAATGTTTACAACCGAAAAAACCGCTAAAAGCAGAAAACGGCGAAGGATGTGGTGCTTTTAAAATGTGATGCTTTGACTGATCAATTAGTGATTCCTTTGATTGAGCAAATTTCCCCCAGAGAAGAAAGACGACTCCTGTTTTATGATCTGAAATAAACTGAATCACTGAGTCAGTAAATATTTCCCATCCTTTTTTATTATGTGACCCCGGAAGTCCGGCTCTCACAGTCATTGTGCTGTTTAAAAGTAATACACCTTGCTTTGCCCAGGATGTAAGATCCCCATGAAGGGGAATTGATAGGTTCAGGTCATTTTTTAATTCCTTAAAGATGTTTTTTAGACTAGGAGGGATGGTTTGCCGTCCAAAAACCGAAAACGAAAGCCCATGTGCCTGCCCTTCGCCATGGTAAGGATCCTGTCCTAATAGAACAACCTTTAGGTGTTCAAAAGGCGTATACTCAAATGAAGAGAGTACTGAATTAGCGGTTGGGTAAATAATTTGACCGTTAAGTCGTTCTTCATTAACAAAGTTCATTAAAGAAGAATAATAGCCTTTATTAGTCTCTTTTAACAAGAAATCATTCCAACGAGCATCGATTTTCTGGTCCGAAGTCATGCCGGTAAAATTAAAGGAGAATAGTTAAAGCTGATCACGAATTGAAAAAATAAATTGAAGTATCTTGATTGTTGAAAACTTCTTTTTGTTAGTTATTCGGAAATATTATTTTTGCAGAAGTTCGTATCACGACAAGAAAAAAAATATAGCAGCATAAAATGAAAAAATTCCTTCGTCTGGCACTTGCATTAGCGGTGATTTCCTCCTTATTTGCATCCTGCAGGTCTCATGAAAGATGTCCGGCTTATGGTCAATTAGGTTCTCCTAAACACCATACTAACACGATTCGTGGATAAAGGGATTACTTTTTAGTTTCCTTTCAGCTACGTTTACCAGTTAAATTTCAATGTTTGGAATAATTCCGCGCTCAGACTTAAAGCGACGGGACATGTTCGTGCAGCATTTTCTAGTATCGTTTTTTCTTTTTCAGAGTAGTTGTTTTCTGCAAAATCCAATTCAACAACTATCTCGGCAACACGTCTCGGATTTGAAGCCATAATCTTTGTTATTTTCAATTCAGTTCCTTCAATATTAATTCGATGTGTTCGTGCAGCAATCCCCATAATGGTCAAAAGACAACTCCCTAATGAAGCACTTAGTAAATCAGTCGGAGAAAAAGCTTGTCCTAATCCCTGATTATCGAGTGGAGCATCAGTCGTAATGGTCATTCCTGATTGAACATGCGTAGCTTCTGTTCGAAGGTTTCCAAGATACTTGGTTCGTATAGTTTCCATGTAAACAAAGATATCCTATAATGTCTGGATTAGATTATGTGAATTTTCTTATTTTTGTAGAAAATGCGGTATCAGCTATTGTTCATCTTTGTTCTTTTTCTTGGCTCTGCTTTGGCACAGGACAGTACACTTGTTCCTGGTGGGCAAGAGGAAACAAATATTCTGTATCGAAATGAAGCCTCAGGCGGACTCGTTGTTCACTCAAATGGAATTGGCGTAACGTTCAAACGTGGATGGCATTTAACCGGTTATAAAAAACATTTATTAGACATCGAACTAGTCTCGATGCGACATCCTAAACAATATAAACAAGCCAATATATTTTATGCGGATGCTAAACCCTTTTTTTATGGTAAACTAAACTTTGCATATTTTCTTCGAGGAGGTTACGGAAGGCAGAACGTATTGTATAGTAAAGGTGAAAGAAGTGGAGTAGAAGTGCGTTACAATTATTATGTTGGAGGCACCATTGGAATTACCAAACCGGTATATCTCGATGTAATTGATTCCACTCGCAGAGGGTTTGTAACAGAAAAGTATAATCCCAATGATCCAATTCAACGTCAGCCTGAAAACATAATCGGACCGGGGCCTTACTTTAAAGGATTTGATGAATTAAAATTTCATCCCGGTGGTTATGCAAAATTGGCTATATCCTTCGAATATGCTGGATGGCAGCAAAAAGTAACAGCACTTGAAGCCGGTGTTGTCATTGATGCTTTTCCCAATAGGATCCCTATAATGGCAGAAGTAAAGAACAATTGGCTGTATTTTAATTTTTACATCTCTCTTTTGTGGGGTGGAAAATGGTAAA
This sequence comes from Bacteroidota bacterium, assembly GCA_043721935.1. Taxonomy (GTDB): domain Bacteria; phylum Bacteroidota; class Bacteroidia; order AKYH767-A; family 2013-40CM-41-45; genus JADKIH01. The sequence goes on from JAYSPU010000254.1 coordinate 8,421, forward strand.
TGAGAACTATTAATAAATTGAATGTGACTGAAACGGAAATAAAATCAGATTCATTTCCTGCGAAAAAGCCAACTTGGTTAAAAGTTAAACTACCAACGGGTGAGGATTTTCGAAAGGTAAGAGAAATTGTCTCTGACCATAAACTTCATACAATTTGCCAAAGTGGCAATTGTCCGAATATGGGAGAATGTTGGGGTGCAGGAACTGCAACTTTTATGATCCTTGGGAATGTTTGTACACGTTCTTGTGGATTTTGCTCAGTTGCAACAGGAAAGCCTGAGGATGTGGATCCATTTGAACCATTAAGAGTTGCAAAGTCTGTAAAATTGATGGGTGTAAAGCATTGTGTTATTACATCAGTTGATCGGGATGATCTAAAAGACGGCGGCTCTGTAATTTGGACTGAAACGATAGAAAAGATTCGTCAACTCTCACCTGAAACGACACTTGAAACATTGATTCCGGATTTTCAAGGCAAGTGGGAAAATCTTCAACGATTAATAGATATAAAACCGGAAGTGATTTCGCATAACCTGGAAACTGTACGCCGACTTACCAAGCATGTACGTGTTCAGGCTAAATACGATCGTAGTCTGGAATTACTAGCCAGAGTTAGTGCATCCGGTATCGCAACCAAGTCTGGAATTATGTTAGGTCTGGGGGAAACTGTTGATGAAGTAATAGAAGCAATGGATGACCTGCGGAATTCTGGAGTTTCTATATTGACATTAGGTCAGTATTTACAACCGACAAAGGAACATTTACCAGTTTCAGAATTCATTCATCCGGATCAATTCGAATCGTATAAGGAAATCGGTTTAGCAAAAGGTTTTCGTTATGTAGAAAGCGGGCCATTGGTACGATCAAGTTATCATGCAGAAAAACATATATAAAACAAGCTGCGACGATTATTTGACAACTTGCATGCTGATTTGGAAATGCTGATATTTTTAGAGAATCATCATTTTACTTTTTTTTCTGAACTCTAAGAACAAAATTAATTCTTAAAAAAAATTATGAAAATAAAAGTAGCAATAAATGGATTTGGCCGCATTGGTAGAATGACAACCAGAGTGCTTCTTAACAATCCGGAAATCGAAATTGTAGCAATCAATGATTTAACAGATAATCTGACATTAGCACATCTTTTTAGATATGATTCTATTCACGGTAAGTATAAAGGTGAAGTTTCGTTCGATGAAACTCATTTGATACTGAATGGCAAACCAATTCTGTCTTTTGCCGAAAAAGATCCTCTTAAGTTACCTTGGGCAAAACTGGAAGTAGATGTTTTATTAGAGTGTACCGGACGATTTACTGATGCAGAAGGAGCTCAATTACATATAACAGCCGGAGCAAAAAAAGTAATCCTGTCTTCACCAACAAAGGGTATAGGCGATATGAAAAGTATTGTACTTGGCGTAAATGAATCGATTTTAACGAAAGAAGACAAGATCATTTCAAATGCATCGTGTACAACCAATAATGCTGCTCCGATGCTTAAAATTCTAGACGATAAATGGGGACTGGAAGGGGCATTTGTTACGACCATTCACTCGTACACCGGGGACCAGAATTTGCAGGATGCACCTCATAAGGATTTGCGCAGAGCCAGAGCTGCCGCTGTTTCAATTATTCCAACAACCACCGGAGCTGCAAAAGCTTTAGGTGAGATTTTACCCCATCTGGCTAAAAAACTGGGTGGAGCCGGTATTCGCGTTCCTTCTCCGGATGGCTCATTAACTGACATAACCTGTGTTTTAAAGAATCAGACAACTGTTGAAGAGATAAATAAGGCCTTTAAAGAAAAAGCAAGCAGCGATATGAAAGGTATTCTTGAATACACGGAGGATCCTATTGTTAGTATTGATATAGTAGGCAACAGCCATAGTTGCATATTCGACGCCGAATTGACAACAGTTTTAGATAAAATGGTCAAAGTTGTCGGCTGGTATGATAATGAATTTGGTTATAGTAGCCGAATGGCAGAATTAACAGTCCTTTTTGCTCGGATTTGAGGCCAATAGGCTTAATTTTGTTTAGAGTAGGAGTGCTAGTTCTAGTGTTACTTACCCTAAAAGGCGATCTTTTTATATAATTAACCTATGTTAATTCGATGGTTTTGCCTTAAAAAGGCCAGTTTTTGTAATTTCATCATTAATTAATATAAAATTAAGCAATTATATCCGTTTATAATCGTTACTTTGAACAGGATGACTTTTTGTAATTTGGTTTATCTGGTACAATAATTGAGAAACCCTTCTAAACCTTTTTAAAAATTCATTTTAAAATTCACCAGTCCAATTCCTGTTTTTTATGATTAACAACAAAACAAAACGCAAATCTAAGGTAGTAAAACAACAAATAGTGAGTGATGCAGTTACCAGAATCAAAGTACAGCTTGATCACAAAACTACAATGGTTGTACACAGTATGGCTGCTTTCAAGATGTGGAAAAAAAGATATCCACTTGCAAAGGTGATCGTTTAATGTTCACCTTAGTATTACATACTTCGAATAAACTTAATAAAGGTCCTTCATTGGACCTTTTTATTTGAATATGAATCAGGCTCAATCAAGTCTTTTCAATAGATATTATGTTGAGAGTTCAAAGACAATCAATAGGATTTTGATTTAATAGTTCGGCGAGTTTCAAATTGAGCCAAATAGTCAATATTATTTTGTCAATCAATTGTTCTTGAAAATCAGGGCAGTTAAAAAAAAATGGAATTATTTTTTCAGATAATTTGCAATTTGAAATCGCTTTTCTACATTTGCAATCCCATTTTCAGGGGGAACGATGTTCTTTGAATTTTCATTAAAAACGCCGATGTAGCTCAGTTGGCCAGAGCTACTGATTTGTAATCAGTGGGTCGGGGGTTCGAATCCCTCCATCGGCTCCAGTTCTTCATCAGTGCTGGTTTAGAACTACTGAGAAGGGGAGATACCAGAGTGGCCAAATGGGACGGACTGTAAATCCGTTGCGAAAGCTTCGAAGGTTCGAATCCTTCTCTCCCCACTCTGAAGTAACATTGGTTTGTAGTATCAAACTAAAGCGGAAGTAGCTCATTTGGTAGAGCATCAGCCTTCCAAGCTGAGGGTGGCCGGTTCGAGCCCGGTCTTCCGCTCGAAAGTTTCTTTGGTCAATCAGCCAATGTAGCTCAGTCGGTAGAGCACATCCATGGTAAGGATGAGGTCACCAGTTCGATCCTGGTCATTGGCTCGAACCGTGAGCAAATGAATGAAAAGAAAAAATTGTCAGGTCGTGATTGATCGGAAAGATTTGGTGTTGAAAATCTGGCAATATTAATTATACCACAGCGTAGCTGTTTTTTAACAACCATCTCTCAAAGTGGTTGTTTTGATAGTTATTTTAACTCTTAGAATACAAGCCGGTTATACGGTTAAAAATAAATGCCGGGAACTATAGGTCAGGCTTCCACTACCCAAGGCAACCGGTTTCAGACCTAATTAATTAATCAGATCATTAACCTTTAATACTTCATTGCAATGGCAAAAGAAAAATTTGATCGTTCCAAACCTCACGTAAATATTGGAACTATCGGTCACGTTGACCACGGTAAAACAACTTTGACTGCAGCTATCACCACCGTTCTTGCTGACAAGGGTTGGTGCGAAACTCGTTCATTCGATTCAATTGATAACGCTCCCGAAGAAAAAGAGCGTGGTATTACTATCAATACTTCTCACGTAGAATACATGACAGCAAACCGTCACTATGCTCACGTTGACTGCCCGGGTCACGCTGACTACGTTAAAAACATGGTAACTGGTGCTGCCCAAATGGACGGCGCAATTCTCGTTGTTGCGGCTACGGATGGTCCAATGCCACAAACGCGTGAACATATCCTTCTTGCTCGTCAGGTTGGAGTTCCTAAGATTGTTGTATTCATGAATAAAGTGGATATGGTTGACGATCCGGAACTTCTTGACTTAGTTGAAATGGAAATCCGTGAGTTATTGAGCTTCTATGAATTTGATGGAAACAATACTCCGGTTATTCGTGGTTCAGCTCTTGGAGGATTGAACAAAGATCCGAAATGGGTTGATGCAATTCTTCAATTGATGGATGCTGTTGATACGTTTATTCCAATTCCTCCTCGTGAAATTGATAAGCCTTTCCTAATGCCAGTTGAGGATGTATTCTCAATCACCGGACGTGGAACCGTTGCAACAGGCCGTATTGAGCGTGGTGTAATTAACACAGGTGACGATGTTGAAATCATCGGAATGCAGGAAAAATCATTAAAATCTACTTGTACAGGAGTTGAAATGTTCCGTAAGATCTTAGATCGCGGTGAAGCTGGTGACAACGTAGGTCTTTTGTTACGTGGTGTTGAGAAAAACGATATCCGTCGTGGTATGGTTGTCGCAAAACCAGGTTCTATCACTCCTCATACTCTTTTCAAAGCTGAAATTTACGTTTTGAAAAAAGAAGAAGGTGGTCGTCATACTCCGTTCCACAACAAATACCGTCCTCAATTCTACTTACGTACAACGGATGTTACAGGTGAAATCACACTTCCTGAAGGACGTGAGATGGTAATGCCTGGTGATAACGTTACAATTAGTGTTGAGCTGATTCAGCCGGTAGCTATGGATAAAGGTCTTCGCTTCGCTATTCGTGAAGGTGGCCGTACCGTAGGTGCAGGTCAGGTAATTGAAATTATTAAGTAATTGGCAAGTTTCTGGTAAACCACAGGCCGTGAAAAACAGCCTGTGGTTTCCTGCCAATGTGAGAGAAGTAAACGGGTGTAGCTCAATTGGTAGAGTAGCGGTCTCCAAAACCGTTGGCTGGGAGTTCGAGTCTCTCCACCCGTGCAACAACCGATGGTTATATTTAACCAATATTATACGATGAGCAAAATTACTTCCTATATTAAAGAAAGCTACACCGAACTGGTTGAGAAAGTTAGCTGGCCAACACGTGAAGAGCTGCAAAGCAGTGTAATCGTCGTGATGGTTGCAACCCTGATCATCGGAGTTGTCATCTTCACTATGGATCTGGGATTCCAGACCATTATGAATCTGTTTTATAAAATGATAGCATAAGTACAATGGCTAAGGCAGAAATATCTCCCAATCTTGTCCATAAATGGTACGTAGTCCGTGCGATCAGTGGAAAGGAAAAGAAAGTTAAGCAATACATTGAGTCGGAAGTAAATCGACTCAAATTGAATGATTATGTACTTCAGGTGCTCATTCCAACCGAAAAATTTTATCAGATTCGGAATGGAAAAAAGATGAGTAAGGAAAGAAATATTCTTCCGGGATATGTTTTGTTAGAAGCTGTTCTGGTTGGAGAAATTCCACACATCATTGAGAACATCACTGGTGTGATTTCATTTCTAGGGACTAAGGGCGAACCTCCTGTTCCTCTTCGTCAATCAGAGGTAAACCGAATTCTTGGTAAAATCGATGAGTTGGCTGATAGCGAAGCTGTTATGAACGTTCCTTTTGTGGTTGGTGAAACCGTAAAAGTAATTGACGGACCATTCAACAGTTTCAGTGGAGTGATTGAAGAAATTAACGTTGAAAAGAAAAAATTAAAAGTAATGGTAAAGATCTTCGGTCGTAAAACACCATTAGAACTGAACTATATGCAAGTAGAAAAAGAATAATCTATTTGAATTAAAGAATTAGAAAGGTTGATAAAAGACGCTCTGTAATGCTTCCAGTTACTACGACGGACTCAAAAATCAACTTATCAATCGGTGATTCAGATAACAAACCTTAATCAAAATGGCTAAAGAAATAAGCACATACATCAAATTGCAGGTAAAAGGTGGCGCCGCTAATCCGGCACCTCCAATTGGACCAGCTCTTGGTGCAAAGGGTGTAAACATCATGGAATTCTGCAAGCAGTTCAACGCTCGTACGCAGGATCAACCCGGTAAAGTACTTCCGGTTTTCATAACGGTTTATACCGATAAGTCTTTTGAATTTGTAATTAAAACTCCTCCAGCAGCTATTCAGTTGATGGATGCTGCAAAAATCAAAAGTGGTTCGAAAGAATCAAATCGTAACAAAGTGGGTAGTGTGAACTGGGAACAGATTCGTGCTATCGCTGAGAATAAAATGCCTGATCTGAATTGCTTCACAATGGAATCTGCTATGAGTATGGTTGCAGGTACAGCAAGAAGTATCGGTCTCAATGTTGAGGGGCAACGTCCATTCTAAGTAAAATCGCTTAAAGCGAATTGTATAACAGAAGGAGGAGGAGATCAGATCGAATCCGTTTGAACTTCAAAATTTTATTAATATGTCAAAAGTTTCTAAAAAAAGAAAACAGGCACTGGTTAAAGTAGATCAGACAAAAGCCTATTCATTAACTGAAGCATCTAAGATTATCAAAGAAATTTCGTACACGAAATTTGATGCTTCTGTTGATTTGAGTATCCGTCTTGGTGTGGATCCACGTAAAGCGAATCAAATGGTTCGTGGTGTGGTGACATTGCCACATGGTACAGGTAAAGTAAAAAAAGTACTGGTTCTTTGCACACCGGATAAAGAAGCCGAAGCAAAAGAAGCGGGTGCTGATTTCGTAGGCCTTGATGATTATATACAGAAAATCGAACAAGGTTGGACGGATGTAGACGTAATTATCACAATGCCGAATGTAATGGGAAAAGTAGGTAAACTGGGAAAAGTCTTAGGACCCCGTAACCTGATGCCGAATCCTAAAACAGGTACTGTAACGCTAGAAGTTGGTAAAGCGGTACGCGAAGTTAAAGCGGGTAAAATTGATTTTAAAGTTGACAAGCAAGGAAGTATTCATGCAGCAATCGGTAAGGTATCTTTCGATGCTAAAAAGCTTGAAGAAAACGCGAATGAACTCTTGAACACGATTGTTAAATTAAAGCCTTCAGCTGCGAAAGGAACGTATATGAAGAGTGTTTATTTATCAAGTACAATGAGTCCTTCTGTTCAGATCGACACTAAAACAATTTCCTGATTCCAGTTAATCCGTTAAAAAAAGAAAAAATGAAAAGAGAAGAAAAAGACGTAATCATCAATGAGATTGCGGAACTCCTCACCAAATATCCGAACGTATACGTTACCGATACATCAACGTTGACTGTGGCTAAAACTACCATGTTGCGTCGCCTTTGTTTTAATCAGGGTGTGAAAATGCTGGTCGCTAAAAATTCTTTGATTCGTAAAGCTATGGAGCGTAAAGACGCTGATAGTTTCTCTGAGATTTTTGGTGCATTAAAAGGAACTAGTGCTCTCATGTTCTCTGAGACTGGCAATGTTCCGGCGAAATTGATAAAAGAATTTCGTAGAAAAAATGATCGTCCTCTTGTTAAAGGAGCCTATATCGATACTGCTGTATTTTTAGGTGACAACCAATTGGATACACTTGTTGCAATTAAATCTAAGAACGAACTCGTTGGAGATATCATTGCATTACTTCAATCGCCTGCTAAAAATGTTATTTCTGCTCTTTCAAGCAGCGGAGGTAAATTGGCCGGCATTTTAAAAACATTATCTGAGCGTCCTGAATAAAGGATATAGCTGTTAGTACCATTGCTTCCACAATTAAACTAATCGTAAACATTAACAATTAAAATCTATAAAAAATGGCAGACTTAAAAGCATTTGCTGATCAGTTAGTAAACCTGACTGTTAAAGAAGTAAACGAACTTGCAAAGATCCTAAAGGACGAATACGGCATTGAGCCTGCTGCAGCTGCTGTAGCTATGGCTGCTCCTGCTGGCGGCGGCGATGCTGCTGTTGCTGAGAAAACTGCATTCGACGTTATTTTAAAAGCACCAGGTGGAGCTAAATTAAATATCGTGAAACTTGTGAAAGAAATCACAAGCTTAGGGTTGAAAGAAGCAAAAGACTTAGTTGATGGCGCTCCAAAAGCAATCAAAGAAGGAGTAAGCAAAGAAGAAGCAAATTCTATTAAACAACAATTAGAAGAAGCAGGAGCTGAGGTTGAGGTTAAATAAGGTTTCGGCTGCTGAAAATGACATTATAGACCTTTCCCGATGTCAAAATCGGGACTGGTCTATATCCTTTTTTAACATGTGATAGATTTCAGTAGTCTCTTCACCGTTGAAAATTAGTTTAACAACAAAAAACCTAGCAACCGTGTCAACGAACCTCATTCATAACAAACGAATCAACTTTGCAACGATTCAACATCCGATCGAATACCCGGATTTTCTTGAAATCCAGTTAAAATCGTTTCAGGATTTTTTCCAGCTTGAAACTACTTCTGACAATCGTCAGAAAGAGGGATTGTATAAAGTGTTCAGTGAAAACTTCCCGATTACCGATTCACGAAACAATTTTGTACTTGAGTTCCTCGATTATTTTATTGATCCGCCTCGCTATGCAATCGAAGAGTGTATAGAGCGCGGATTAACCTACAGCGTTCCGCTGAAAGCTAAATTAAAACTCTATTGTACCGATCCTGAACACGAAGATTTTGAAACCATCGTCCAGGATGTATACTTAGGCACAATACCATACATGACTCCGAAAGGAACATTCGTCATCAATGGTGCTGAACGGGTAGTGGTATCTCAACTTCATCGTTCACCGGGCGTATTCTTTGGACAGAGTCGTCATGCGAATGGTACTAAATTATATTCAGCTCGTGTAATTCCTTTTAAGGGTTCATGGATTGAATTTGCAACTGACATTAACAATGTCATGTATGCTTACATCGATCGTAAGAAAAAATTTCCGGTAACTACACTTTTACGTGCTATCGGTTATCAAACGGATAAAGACATTTTAGAAATCTTCGGTCTTGCCGATGAATTTAAAGTGACGAAGTCCGGTATAAAAAATGCGCTTCACCGCCGTCTTGCTGCCCGGGTGTTAAAAACATGGGTGGAAGATTTCGTTGATGAGGATACTGGTGAAGTTGTTTCTATCGAACGTAATGAAGTTATTATCGAGCGTGAAACTGTCGTTGAAGATCATCATCTGGAATCAATCCTTGAGTCTGGAGTGAAATCTATCATTCTTCATAAGGAAGATGTGAATACGAATGACTATGCAATCATTTATAACACACTTCAGAAGGATACATCAAATTCTGAAAAAGAAGCGGTTGAACATATCTATCGTCAGTTAAGAAATGCTGAACCACCTGATGAGGAAACTGCTCGTGGCATCATCGACAAATTGTTCTTCTCTGATAAACGATACGATTTAGGTGACGTAGGGCGTTACCGTATCAATAAAAAATTAGGTCTTGAGATTGCAGATGATATTCGTGTCTTAACTAAGCAAGACATTATTGAAATCATCCGACAGTTGATTCAATTGATCAATTCAAAAGCTGAGGTGGATGATATTGATCACTTGTCGAATCGTCGTGTTCGTACCGTTGGTGAGCAGTTATACGCTCAGTTCGGTGTAGGACTGGCTCGTATGGCTCGTACCATCCGTGAGCGTATGAACGTTCGTGACAATGAAGTCTTCACTCCGGCTGACTTGATCAATGCAAAAACACTTTCTTCAGTTATCAATTCATTTTTTGGTACAAATCAGTTGTCACAGTTCATGGATCAAACCAATCCGTTGGCAGAGATTACGCACAAGCGTCGCCTCTCCGCACTCGGACCCGGTGGACTTTCCCGTGAGCGTGCAGGATTTGAAGTTCGTGACGTTCACTATACGCACTACGGACGTTTGTGTACAATTGAAACACCGGAGGGACCAAACATTGGTTTGATTTCTTCTCTGTGTGTGTATGCAAAAATTAATAACCTTGGATTCATCGAGACACCATATCGTACTGTTACAACCGGTGTAGTAGATGTTCAGAAAGAAGTTATTTACCTGACTGCAGAAGAAGAAGATAATAAAGTAATTGCTCAGGCAAATGCTAAAATTGACGGAGATGGTAATTTCATCGACGCTAAAGTTAAAGCAAGAGAATTAGGTGACTTCCCGGTATTAGAACCGGAGAAAGTTGATTTAATGGATGTTGCTCCTAACCAAATTGCATCTATCGCTGCATCGTTAATTCCATTCCTGGAGCACGATGATGCGAACCGTGCCTTGATGGGATCAAACATGCAACGTCAGGCTGTTCCATTGTTACGTCCTGAAGCACCGATTGTCGGTACAGGCCTTGAAGGATTGGTCGCACGTGACTCACGTGTGTTGATCAATGCAGAAGGTGACGGAGTAGTGGAGTATGTCGATGCAGAAGAAGTGGTGATTCGTTACAATAGAAAAGAAACTGAGAAAATGGTTTCTTTCGAGGATGATGTTAAGGCTTATCGCCTCACAAAATTCCAAAAGACAAATCAAAACACAAGCATTAACCTGAAGCCAATTGTTATTAAAGGACAAAAGGTTAAAAAAGGTCAGGTGCTTTGCGAAGGATATGCGACTCAAAATGGTGAATTAGCGCTTGGAAGAAATCTTCAGGTTGCATTCATGCCATGGAAAGGTTACAACTTTGAGGATGCGATTGTAATTTCTGAGCGTGTAATTCGCGAAGATATTTTCACCTCTATCCACATTGATGAATATAGTCTTGAAGTCCGTGACACAAAACGTGGAATGGAAGAGCTTACTGCTGATATTCCAAACGTAAGTGAGGAAGCAACTCGTGAGTTGGATGAAAACGGATTGATTCGTGTTGGTGCTGATGTAATGGAAGGTGATATCCTGATTGGAAAAATCACGCCGAAAGGTGAAACAGATCCTTCTCCGGAAGAAAAATTACTTCGTGCAATCTTTGGTGATAAAGCAGGCGACGTAAAAGATGCTTCGTTAAAAGTTCCGCCTTCTGTAAAAGGAGTCGTAATCGACAAGCGTTTATTTGCGCGTGTGGTTGCTAAAGACAAAACACAAAAGAGTGATGAGAAAGTTCTTCTGGAAAAAATAGATAAAGAATTCAATGAGAAAATAGCTGAGTTAAAAGAAAAACTCATTGATAAATTATTCGTGCTTGTGAGTGGTAAAACTTCACAGGGGGTTACCGATCTATTCAAAGAGGTAATCATTCCTAAAGGAGCAAAGTTCACGCAGAAAATGCTTTCTGAAATCAACTATGAAACTGTTAATCCGGATAAGTGGACAACAGACAAAGAAAAGAATGATCAGATTAAGCAATTGCTGCATAACTACAATATCAAATACAACGACACAACCGGTATCTATAAGCGCAAGAAATATGCACTCACTATCGGTGATGAACTTCCTGCAGGTATTGTTCAGTTGGCTAAAGTTTACATTGCTAAAAAACGTAAACTTAAAGTAGGAGATAAGATGGCCGGTCGTCACGGTAACAAGGGTATTGTTGCTAAAATCGTTCGCGATGAAGACATGCCATTCCTTGAAGACGGAACACCGGTTGATATCGTTCTTAATCCACTAGGTGTACCATCTCGTATGAACCTAGGTCAGATTTATGAAACCATTCTCGGATGGGCCGGATTGAAACTTGGGTTGAAATTCTCAACTCCGATTTTTGATGGTGCTTCTATTGAGCAAATAGACGATTACGTTTCTAAGGCAGGCCTTCCAAAATTTGGTTCTACTTATCTCTATGATGGTGGAACAGGTGATCGTTTTGATCAGCCGGCAACTGTTGGTGTCATCTATATGATGAAACTTGGACACATGGTGGATGATAAGATGCACGCTCGTTCAATCGGACCTTATTCTCTAATCACTCAACAACCGCTCGGTGGTAAAGCACAGTTCGGAGGTCAGCGATTTGGTGAGATGGAGGTTTGGGCACTTGAGGCATTCGGTGCTGCAAATATTCTCCAGGAAATCCTTACCGTTAAATCCGATGATGTAATTGGTCGTGCTAAAACGTATGAGGCAATTGTAAAAGGAGATAATCTTCCAACACCGGGTATTCCGGAATCATTCAACGTATTGTTGCATGAGTTAAGAGGATTGTGTTTAAAGATTACCCTTGATTAAAGTTTGATGATTTGAATTGAGTAAACTCAAGAATTAACATCAGTCTTCAACCATTAAATAAACAAAGATGGCAACCAGAAAAGAAATAAAAATTAAATCAAACTTCACTAAGATTACAATCAGCTTATCTTCTCCGGAACATATTCTGGAGCAGTCGAGTGGTGAAGTATTGAAACCTGAAACCATCAATTACCGGACGTATAAGCCGGAGCGCGACGGATTATTCTGTGAGCGTATCTTCGGACCGGTAAAAGACTGGGAGTGTCATTGCGGTAAATACAAGAGAATTCGATATAAAGGAATCGTATGTGATCGTTGCGGCGTTGAAGTGACTGAGAAAAAAGTCAGAAGAGAACGCATGGGCCACATTACGCTTACTGTACCGGTTGCTCACATCTGGTATTTCCGTTCTTTACCGAACAAAATCGGTTACCTCTTAGGTTTACCTACTAAGAAGCTCGATATGATTATTTACTACGAGCGATATGTGGTAATCCAGGCAGGAATTAAAGGAGCTGAGGGTATTAACTACCTTGACTTCCTGACCGAAGACGAATACCTTCAGATTATGGAAGGTCTTCCAAAAGATAATCAACACCTGGATGAAAAAGATCCAAACCGTTTTATTGCAAAGATGGGTGCTGAAGCTTTATATGATTTGTTGTCCCGTTTAAATCTGGATCAACTGTCATATAATCTGCGTCACCAGGCTAGCAATGAAACTTCACAGCAACGTAAGAACGAAGCATTGAAGCGACTAAATGTTGTGGAAGCTTTCCGTTCAGCAAACTTGCATATTGAAAATCATCCTGAGTGGATGATTGTAAAAGTTGTGCCTGTTATTCCACCTGAATTACGTCCACTCGTTCCTTTGGATGGTGGTCGTTTTGCTACGTCAGATTTAAATGATTTATATCGACGTGTAATTATACGAAACAATCGTTTGAAACGACTTCTGGAAATTAAAGCTCCGGATGTAATTCTCCGTAACGAGAAGCGTATGCTTCAAGA
>JAYSPU010000255.1:0-3767 GCA_043721935.1 Bacteroidota bacterium
AACTATCCACAAAGTCGTATTACCGATCACCGCATTGGTTTAACCATGTATAATTTGCAAAACTTCATTGACGGAGATATTCAGGAAATGATTGACTCATTGCAATTAGCAGAAAATGCTGAACGATTAAAAGAAGGAGTAGCTTAATTTTTCTCATCACCGAAAACGTACCCGCAGCATGCTCACAGAAACCGGAAAGAAAAAAACAACAACAGTGAATAAAGATATTCTCCTGAAGGCATATGAATTAATGTGTACTGCAAGAGCAATGTCTGATTTGTTTGAAGAGAAAGCTTCGATTACGGCAAAATATGTTCATGCAACTTCTAGAGGACATGAAGCAGTTCAACTTGCATTGGGAATGCAATTGAAACCGCAGGATTTTTTATCTGCTTATTATCGTGACGACAGTATTTTATTGGGCATCGGTTTGAAGCCGTACGAATTGATGCTACAGTTACTTGCGAAGCGGGACGATCCATTTTCAGGTGGAAGAACCTATTACTGCCACCCAAGTCTCCGACGCGATGATATGCCAAAAATACCACATCAGTCTTCTGCAACCGGCATGCAAGCAATTCCTACAACAGGAGTTGCAATGGGAATACAATACAGAGAAAAGTTAAAACTGGACGAACAGACAAATGCTGAGTTACCTGTCGTCGTGTGTTCAATGGGCGATGGATCCATTACAGAAGGAGAAGTTTCAGAGGCTTTTCAAATGGCTGTTTTAAAAAAGATGCCTATCCTCTATTTCATACAAGATAATGAATGGGATATTTCTGCTCACGCAAAAGAAATTCGGGCAATGGATGCTCCGGAATATGCACTGGGTTTTAAAGGCCTGGAAGTACGTTCAATTGATGGAACTGATTTTGTCAAATCATATGAAACAGTACAAGAAGTGCTTGATATTATTCGCAAAGAACGCCGGCCATTTTTGATTCATGCAAAAGTTCCATTACTCGGTCATCACACCAGTGGCGTGAGAAGAGAATGGTACAGACATGATCTGGAAGAACACGAAAAGAGAGATCCACTTCCTAAATTCAATTCTTATTTAATCGGTGAAGGATTTTCACAAAAAGAATTAGACATTATACGTGATCGCGCAACTGTCTTGGTTCGCGCTGATTTTGAAAAAGCATTGAAAGCAGAAGATCCTCGTCCTGAAGATTTATTCGATTATGATTATGCACCAACTCCTGTCACAGAAGAAAAAGGTGAACGAGAACCGAAAGGAAAAGACAAAACCGTTATGGTTGATTGTGCGCTATTCGCTGTTCAGGAATTAATGCAAAAGCATAAAGAATGTTTGTTGTATGGACAAGACGTAGGCGCTCGCTTGGGCGGAGTTTTTCGCGAAGCGGCAACCTTAGCCCAAAAATTCGGAGACGATCGCGTCTTCAATACTCCGATACAGGAAGCATTTATTATTGGAAGTACTGTTGGTATGAGTGCCGTCGGATTAAAACCAATTGTAGAAGTGCAATTTGCTGATTACATCTGGCCCGGATTGAATCAATTGTTTACAGAGGTAAGTCGTTCGTATTATTTAAGCAATGGCAAATGGCCGGTTAGCTGCATCATTCGCATTCCGATTGGCGCATATGGCAGTGGAGGTCCTTACCATTCATCAAGCATTGAAAGTGTACTATCGAATATCCGTGGAATAAAAATCGCCTATCCTTCAACAGGTGCCGATTTAAAAGGATTAATCAAAGCTGCTTATTATGATCCGAATCCATGTGTTATACTTGAACACAAAGGATTGTACTGGTCAAAAATAAAAGGCACTGAAGAAGCTAAAACGATTGAACCGGATGAACATTATATTTTACCATTTGGTAAAGCCAGAATTGTACAGGAAGCAGAAAGCGCTTCTACTCCTACTCTAACCGTTATTACATACGGCATGGGAGTTTACTGGTCGAAGAACGCAGCTAAATCATTCCCCGGGAAAATTGAAATCATTGATTTACGAACCATTAATCCGCTCGACGAAAAAACAGTTCTGGACTCTGTAATAAAACACAATCGTTGTTTAGTTGTAACAGAAGAACCGGTTAACAATTCATTTGCACAAGCATTAGCAGGACGTATTTCAAAACTATGCTTTGAATCATTAGATGCACCGGTACAAGTTATCGGTTCGGAAAACCTTCCCGCTATTCCTTTGAACTCAACATTAGAAGCAGCAATAATACCCAATGCTGAAAAAGTTGGCAAAGCCATGGAAGCATTACTTTCCTATTAATAATAAATCATCCACTAAGGCAAAAATAAATGGAAGGTGTGAAGAAAACTGCAATTACAATTCTTCATCGTTTTTTTCTTGGATTGGGAGTTCTGGCTTTCCTAATGATTCTTCTCGCCTTTACCCGATTACCTTTTGACTGGCATTATCGCTTGGGAACAAAGACTGCAGCTTTTACTTTTACTCCCGACTACATTATCATGTTAGGAAGTGGCGGAATGCCGGATGAGAAAAATTTAATCCGCCTCTACTACACTGCAATTTATGCAGAACAATTTCCAGAGGCAAAAATCATTCTTACACATCCCAAAGACACCATGATTGTTCAGGCGATGCAGAATGAACTCGTGTTACATGAAGTTGACAGTAATAGAATATCGTTGGAAACAAAAGGAACGAATACCCGTGAGCAAGCTTTAAGACTTCTGGAAGATTTTCCGGGAATGACGACAAAAAATATTTTGATCGTAACATCTACTGAAAATATTTACAGAACCTTACAAACATTTCGCAAAGCAGGATTCGAATTTGTAGGAGGGAAACCTGCATTTGAAACAGCAATGCATATTGATCTCTCTTACAATTTCAAAAAAGCCGGAGGAAAAAAATTCGTCCCTGACATTTCCGATGACATAAGCATACGTTACAACTTTTGGAATTATTTAAAACTGGAAATCACTTGTATTAGGGAATGGTTTGCTATTGGGTATTATAAAATGAATGGGTGGATGTGAGTTTTTGAAAATAATTTTTACACCCTATTTTTTCATAACACAATTCAAAACATCTGGGCAATTTCTGGGCAATTTGAGATATCAGCGGAAAAATATTTAGCAACAGAAAATCTCCCGCAGACCTCAAATCTCGCAGAGATTCCGCGGATTCATAAATGATTATAACAATCATTAAAAAAAAAGATACAACGAAGACTACCCTATCCTCGCTTCTGCGCCCCCATCCCAAATAACTTCAACGACGTACTCACAAGAATATCCTGTTCCGCCTCGAGGCGCTCTCCAACAGGGTCCAGTAAATCACGGGAATTGTTACGCGTATTTTTTATTCGCGGCGAAATCGGATACGCATTCATATCTTCTGCAGGATATGGTTCAAGCATTGAAGTGATATCGGTTAAGTGTTCGGCATTCAACCATTTCTTTTCTTCTCGCTCTCGTAAAATAACAGGTGAACGGTGATGCGGAATCTTCTGCAGCAAAGAATTGGTAACGGTAGTTATAATTGAAAAAGAATGTTCGGTCTCACCTGATTCCGGATTTGTCCAGTTATCCCAGATACCGGCCAGTGAAAAAGGTCTGCGTTGATTTCGCAAGTACACAACAAATGGTTTATCCAATCCTTCGTCAGTAGAACCCTCAATGAATGCATCAGCAATGACAAGACATCGTTGAGAGCGAATTGGTTTTCGAAAAGATGGCTTGGTAATAATTCCTTTTCCACCTGTATAATTCGGATCGTTCTCTTTATTGGAATCGCCTTCAGAACGAGCATT
>JAYSPU010000256.1:0-10320 GCA_043721935.1 Bacteroidota bacterium
GGATAAATGGATACAGATTTTTGTTCCTCAACAACACGAAGTGTTCCCGGGCATGGTCCCAGACAATCGTGATCGTGCAATCTTAAATGAGAAGGAATTGCTGAAGAGTCAATACAAATCGTTTGAGGATTTCCAAGGTTTCCTTCCGGTACATGGCAAAGCAAGACTTTACGTCCCAAACGACCACAACGAATATCTACCACATTCACATTGATTTCGGCACCTGCTGATGGTTGTGAAACACAACCACTGGCATCCGTAATGATTAGACTATAAACTCCCGGAGTACTAACAGTGATTGACTGAGTTGTTTCACCATTTGACCATAAGTAACTTACTGCTCCCGGTGCACTTGCCGTTAATGTTACTCCTGATGGACCAAATCCTAAGTAAATAGTATTCGGCTCACATCCAATTGTACCTGAACTTGTCACTGTTGGTTGAGCTGCATTTCCTGCTGTTACTTCAACAATGTTTGAAGTTCCTGTACAACCGTTCTGATCAGTTACTGTCAGGTAGTATGCACCTGAACCATTAATAACAAGTGTATTGGTGTTGTTATTCGAAATCGGTGTTAAAGAATTATACCACTGATACGTATAACCTGTTTCGGGTGAAGTCGAAAGTGTTACTGTATTTCCACCGCAAATTGAAAGTGGTCCTGTCGGAGCTAATACCGGATTGATACTTCCTGAACTGGAAATAGTAGTGGATAATGTTTCACTACAAGAGGTTACAACATCCGTAGCTACTACTGAATAAGTTCCTGCGGCAAGATTGGTAGCAGTTGCAGAAGTACTCACATTTGGTGTCCAAACATACGTGTACTGACCGCTTCCGCCTGTGATTGCTACTGTTACAGTACCATTCGTTGCTAAACAAGTAGCATTGGTTGAACTGATTGTGAAGACTGGTCGTGCAGCTACATTGACAGTTCCTGAAGAAGTACTGGTACAACCATGACCATCTGTAACGGTAACGGTATAGATCCCGTCAGAAAGATTGTTTACTGTTTGTGTTGTCGCTACAGGTGTTGTATTCCAAGAATAAGAATATTGCAGTGTTCCACCGACAGGATTCGCTGTTACACTTCCTGTTGAACTTCCTGTACAACCACCGCCGACAGCTGCAACCGTAGAAGTAAGAACTGCTGGTTCGGTGATAGTAAATGAACGTGTACTATTACATCCTGATGCATCCGTAACCTGAACTGTATATGGTCCTGCAAAAAGTCCTGATACCACTGCAGTCGTGTCATTCGTTGACCACAAATAACGCAATGGAGCTAATCCGGTTGCTGTTACACTCGCAGATCCGGTGTTGTCTCCGAAACATGCTACCGATGGTGAACTGGTAACACTTACGGTCATCGCAGATACTAGGATGTTGTAAGAATAAGTTTGAACTCCATTCGAAGGACAAGCGTCATCGCGAACAGTTACTGTAAATGAATAAGGTTGTGGGCGTGCATCTCCCGGACCAGGTGTCCAGCAAAATGTACCAACCGGTAAACGACCACCTGTAGTAGTAAATGTAGCAGCCGGAATTCCACCGTTCCATGTCATTACAAGGTTTTGTGTAGGATCGTTATCGTTAGAAACAATATTGAAACATAATTGACCACCTGTACAAGAAGTAGTATTGAAAGTATTGGTTCCATTGATGCCGGAAATTGTTGGTAATGTATTCTGACAATTAGTAGTGTAAATCTGAAGATCTCTCATTACACGTCCAATCAATACTCCATTACGATATTCCAATACCTGAATAGCTACAACACCAACTTCAACTTGTGTTGGGCGAATAAAAATATCACCAGTCTGGCTGTTAATAGAAACACCAGGTGATGATGAAATAGGATTTGATATAGAATAACCTGCTGCATAAATAACATTTGTATTTTCTGCTGTTCTCGGTGAAATAAAAGAGTACACAAGTGAATCACCATCAGCGTCAATTACTCCATGGTTGTAATAATTGTTTTGTCCAATACACATATAAGCTACCGGTACATTCGAGAATGTTGGTGAGTTATTGTTTACCAGTGTATTGTTAAGATTAGCTTCAATGTACAAATTCGCGCCGCTAGCATTTGTTAGCGTCGTAATAGCATTGTTTCTGCAACAATCCGAAACTGAAAAATTCCAATCCGGACATTGTGCCGTTAAAGTCACAATTGCTGTGTATTCCCATCGCTGAAAACCGGGTGCTAATCCCCCTGCACAAGTTGAAGATACTCCGGGACAATTAAAGGAAATCTCTTGTCCTGTTTGAGCCGCCTGGTTTAGCGTTGCAGTTTGAGTTAAACTACAGGCGTTAGAACTGATATTTAGTATCTCTGTCGTTGGTGCAGTAATACCACTACAATCTCTGTAAAAAGAATAGGTGACTTGGTATTGGTTGTTACCTAGATAAGTATAGGTAAGGTCAGCACCTGCCATATGGGATGCTCGTGCATTTAGTGAGCCTGCCAATAAAATACAGACGGATAAAATCGTACGCAGCGATCTTAAAATTGAATTTACTTTTCTGTTGTAGTGTTTTTTCATTTGTCAGGATTGTTTACGCGATTAAATTCGGTTAAATATACTTTGCGATACTTCTATTATTCAAAAACTTCCGTAAATGTAGGGTTTTACATGGTAGGTAAGCCGTTTTACCCTGTAAATATTGACTTTTACAACGTGAGTAATCCGGGAATGGCCGCCAATAGCGGATAGCAATATCTTGAAAAATATAAAAAATCACAAACAATAATATTATTTGTTAGCTTGATACTCACACTAATTCATTCGTTGAAGGCTCCATGCTTCCGCAGGCCTTGAAAAGTATTGCTTGGTTTGTTTCCATATATCTTTGAAAAGGATGGATTTACGGTAGTTTTCAAGGCTTTCCGGTGAATCCCATATAGAATAAGTAAAGAAAATGCAGTGATTTAACCTGTCCTTGTATCCATCCATACTCAAGCAACCTTCAAAGTTTCTGATTTTATCTTCGGATTCTTTGAACAGAATTTTAAACGCATCAATATCTTCTTCTTTAAATGTAAGTTTGACTATCCGTACTAATTTCATGAAAAACGGTTTATAATAATGCTTTAAACAAATTCAACTCTAACCTGATCGTTTAATCTTAATCCCAACATGCTTTCTGCAGAATCTCTGTTGATTGCTATTTCTAGATATCCATCCTGATTGAAGAGGACTGCTAAATCACCGGGTTCTACATCGTCATAGGTTGTGCATATTCTGGAGATGCTGATTTGTGCCTTTCTAAAATCAATATGAAAGGCTCTGCTGTTTTGAATTTTAATGAATAATGTACTAGTGATGTTCACAATTGCATTTCCAAAACTATCAATGCTAATTATACTTCCTCCAATAGAATCTGAATTAAAAGTTGGTCGTGCAAAATAGGATTCGAAAAGTTGTACTTCACGACTGAAAACAGATGTTATTTTGTCTTCAAAAATTTCTGCAATGGTTGTGATAAGCGAAGAGTTAATATTTTTTCTGCTTTGGTTTTTATTGAGAGGAAGTCGAATGATTTCTTTTTCATTTTCACCAAATAACAGAGTGAAAATACCACTGTCGTGTCCAATGAAATAATGTCCTTCTGATTTTACAAGAATAAATGGTGTATCTGACTTCGCTTCTTCACTTCCCGTTAGCCCAATAAAATGTATAGTACCCTCCGGAAAATACGAGTAACAGTTTTTTAATAAATAGGAGGCTTCCATGATATTAAATTTCGCTACCGTATGTGAAACGTCAACCGGAATTATTCCCGGTATCCGGCTTAATAATTCACCTTTAAAAGCAGCCACATAATGATCACGGTTGCTCCAGTCTGTCGTTAGTGTTAATATTGGCATATGTAGAATGCCCAAGGGTAGTGTTAATAACTTGTGCGTGGGTTCAAGCCAAAAGTAATCAGTTTTAGTTAGTATTGAAATCAGTTCTGCTTGATTTATGAGCCTATGCCTGTTGACGGCACATCATACTTCCGGCCATTTTATAACTTAAAATTCAGCGCCTTGAGTGAAGTCATTATTCCTATCGATACGTTTAACCCTGTTGAGTTCTTCGGCGTTAACGACAGTAACCTGGAAGTGATCCGCAAAAACTTTCCGGAATTAAAACTAATTGCCAGAGGCAATGAAATCAAGGTTATCGGTGATGATAAAAATATTCATGCCTTTAGCGAGAAAATAAATCGCCTCATTCAACATTATCAGAAATTCGGTAGCCTTACTCCTGATAATGTGGAACATTTTCTCAATGATAGAAACAGTGGAAAAGATGCTTCTTCCCAAATTGCTACCGGTGATGTGCTGGTATTTGGTCAGAATGGTATCATGGTCAGGGCACGGACGGCCAATCAGAAAAAAATGGTGGAGAGTTCGGAGAAAAACGATATCCTCTTTGCTATTGGTCCTGCAGGAACGGGTAAAACTTACACGGCTGTCGCTCTTGCAGTGCGCGCTCTTAAAAATCGTGAAATTAAAAGAATCATTTTAACTCGCCCTGCTGTGGAAGCGGGAGAAAACCTTGGATTTTTACCCGGTGATCTGAAAGAAAAAATTGATCCTTATTTACGCCCGCTATATGACGCTCTTTATGACATGATTCAAGGGGAAAAAGTAAAAAGCTACATTGAGACCGGTGTGATTGAAGTAGCTCCGCTTGCTTTCATGCGTGGTCGAACACTTGATAATGCTTTCGTAATTCTCGATGAAGCACAAAATGCTACAGAGAGCCAGCTGAAAATGTTTTTAACTCGGATGGGTCCTTCGGCAAAATTTATTGTCACCGGTGATGTTACTCAAATTGACCTTCCACGAAATCAACCTTCAGGTTTGGTTCAGGCTATAAAAATTCTAAGTAACATTAAAGGAATTGATTTTATTTATCTTGATTCCAGTGACGTTGTTCGTCATCGGTTAGTGAAAGAAGTTATTGAAGCGTACAATAAATGATATGGTAGTGGAAGCGTTAATGAAAACGAATTTTATTCTCCCCGGTCAGTCTTCTTTTTATAAAGGGAAAGTAAGAGATGTATATACCATTGATGATTTATTGGTCATGGTCGCAACCGATCGCATCTCTGCTTTTGATGTTGTTTTACCTCGTGCAATTCCTTTCAAAGGTCAGGTGTTAAATCAGCTTGCCGGAAAAATGATTCGTGCAACAGCGGATATTGTTCCCAATTGGATTTTGGATATTCCGGATCCGAATGTTACGATTGGCAAAAAGTGTATTCCTTATAAAGTAGAAATGGTCATTCGTGGATATCTCGCCGGACATGCATGGAGAGAATATCAGGCAGGAAAAAGAGTCGTTTGCGGTGTCAAAATGCCGGATGGAATGAATCAAAACGATCCATTTCCTGATCCCATTATTTCCCCAACTACGAAAGCTTCAGAAGGGCATGATCTGGATATTTCAAGAGAGGAAATCATTGAGCAAAATATTATTCCTGAAAATGAATATGTGTTGCTGGAAAAATATACTCGCTTGTTATTCAATCGTGGAACTGAAATGGCCGCTAAGCGTGGATTAATTCTGGTTGATACGAAATATGAATTTGGTATTTACAACGATCAAATTACCTTGATTGATGAAATTCATACCCCTGATTCTTCACGGTATTTTTATGCAGAGGGTTATGAACATCGTCAGAAAAATGGAGAAGACCAAAAACAATTATCAAAAGAATTTGTCCGCCAGTGGCTAATCGAAAATAATTTTCAGGGAAAAACAGGGCAGACTGTACCTGAAATGAGCGATGAATGGATTCAACAAATTTCTGATCGTTACATTGAACTGTTTGAAAAAATGACAGGAGAGGAATTTCAAAAATCTGATTCCGGAGAAATAACAAAAAGAATAGAGCAGAATATTTTAACCGCTTTAGAAAGGATCGTAATTTAACTGCTTGTGTTTTCTTTCTTCAAAAACTCAATCACCTATAAAAGTTCCGGGAAATTCTTTTTCAATCCTGTTTTTATCTGCGCCCATTTTTAGCGCTCTTTTTAAATTCGCAATTGTTGAATCCTGATGTCCGCTTTGTTGAAACATTTTAGCTCTCAAAAATGGTTGTTCAGAATTCTTCGGGTCTGCCAGACTGTAGATGAAAAGTATTTTTTCCATCAACGGAAGATTTCCACTCGACAATGCACGATTTGAAAAAGAGTAGGAGGCAAGTGAAATATAACCTAACAATCGTTGATTTAACTCGCTATTGTTTTTAGATAATTCCGAAACTTTGCTCTTCCACCAATTCAAATCCCTTGTTTCAAACGATTGCACCAAATTTTCTTTTTCGTCGCTTTCAATTTGTAAAAGATGTTCTTTCCTGGAATTAAATTTTTTGTATTCAGTAGAAGAGCGGAGACTTTTTAATTCTTTCTGATATGAAATTGCTTCGGAATTATTCGGAACAGTTTGAATTAATTCTTCCATGAGTCCCGCTCTGATAAGCGGATCTATTGCTCCCTTGATTAGTTTTTTTTGTTCTGTTAAAAACTTCAATGTAATCTCATTGTCTTTTTCTCCAGATAAACTACTCCAGTAAAAGGCATGTCTGAAAGTCATGCTATCAGGCCATTCATGCTTGCCTTTCCATTCAACCATTGCATGAGGAAGTGAAGTGTTGTCCAGTGACAAAAAAAACATCGTGATATCCGAATAATTCATATCGCCGCGTCCGGCAAATCCCAAAACAGGTGGCAATCGTTTTACACTTCCTTCCGGAATTACTGCACCGGCGCAAATTACTGTGCGAATACGCTTATCATTTGCAGAACTTACCAGTGCTACTTTTGCTCCGCCTGAAAATCCGGCAAGTGAAATCTTCGATGGATCAGCATGAAAAGTTTGAAGCGAGGCATCCACAAGTCGTGAAGCGATCAACGTGCTTTCTTCAAACCCCATTCCGTTTTTGCAGTCATTGGAGCCAATTAAAATAAAGTGAAATTCTTCTGCCAGATTTCTGTATCTGGATATAGGAAATTCTCCATCACCATGCGGATCAAAAAAAATCAGGACAGGCCAGGATGCAGAGACAGTGAAACGGGTTGGAATATAGTACGAATAAGACTGCCCATCATTGACGGTTGATTGAACTTTTCCAAATACCAAATCGGGACTTTTCGCTGTTTTTTCTTCAACCTGCTCTCGTTTTTTTTGCTTTTGATTACACGCTAATAATGCAAGCAGAATTGTTAATCTGACTAGTGATGATATTTTCAAAAACGGATGTTTTAGCAAGTTAAAAATAGACGTGTTCGCAACAAGAGAACAGATTATACTCAATCAATTCGTGCTGACGAACTTAAGAAAATTAATTTCATGAATTTTACTCTTCAATGCTCGCTTATCATTCTTACCTTTGCGCGGAATTATTCATCATAAAAAAACAACAATTTTGCAACGACATCTGGTTTCACGAGTTTTAGGTTTGGTACAGGAATTTGATTTTTCAAGACCATTTGCCGGTTATTTGACAGAGTTTTTCAGAAAACACCCGCAAATGGGTGCCCGGGACAGACGCGATACCAAAGAATGGTGTTATCAATACTTTCGTCTGGGAAATGTTTGCTCTGAGTTACCACCTCAAACACGATTGGCAATTTCTGTGTTTTTATGTTCGACAGAAATCACTTTAAGTGTGAGTTACATACTTGCTGAACAGAAAAATCTTTCTCCTGATGATTTGAAAAAGTCTTTGGTTGAAAAACTGGAAGTGGTTAAACAAGTCTTTCCAACTTTTAAATCTGACGAAGTGTTTCCAATGCATATTTCTTTGTCATCACAAATTGACAAAGAAAAATGGATGCAATCATGTCTTTCAAAGCCGTCTATCTATATTCGTATTCGTCATGAAAAGACTGAATTAGTGTTGGCGGAATTTGTAAAGAAAAAAATAAAAGTAGAAACTACTAGTCTTGCAGATTGTTACACCTTGTCAACCGTACACGAAGTTGATAAAACAGATGCTTATTTAAAAGGTTGGTTTGAATTTCAGGATAAAATGTCGCAACAAACTTCTGTCTTTTTTCAGCCTGAAGAGAAAGAGTGGTGGTGGGATGCATGTGCAGCCTCAGGTGGAAAAAGTCTGGGCTTATTGGAAGTTGAACCAACGGTTCAGATTTTCGCAACCGATGTCCGTGATACCATGCTTAAAAACTACAAAGAGCGTTTGACACGTTCGGGTTTGTTCAAGCAAACGAATACATGTATAGCTGATTTAATTAAACCGTTTGATCCGCATCGCATTTTCGACGGAATCATAGCAGATGTGCCTTGTTCCGGATCCGGTACTTGGTCTAGAAATCCTGAGTGGTTGAAAAAACCATTTTCTCCCGATTCCCTGAATGAGTATGTCAATTTACAAAGAGGAATTATTACCAATATTCTTCCATTTCTAAAGCCGGGCAAACCGTTAATTTATCTGACATGTTCTGCTTTTTCAGCTGAAAATGAGGAGAATGTCAAGTATTTTGAGGAATCGCTCGGACTAAAAACCGAGAAAATGGAATACCTGAAGGGTTACGAAGAAATGGCCGATACAATGTTTGTCTGTAGAATGATAAAGGCCTGATTTCACTGAGTTTTTAGAAACTCTTACGTTCGATTTTAGTATACAATAAGAATAAAAACTAATTGATAGTGACAAAGCGATTTAGACTTGTTCTGAGTGCCGGTTTGCTGCTTGTTTTTCTTTCGTACAACGGTTTTGCACAACAAGCTGCAAGTTCCGAAAACGATTTAAAGAAGCAGGCTGATAAGGCTTTTACGGCTGAAAATTATGAAACTGCGCTCAATCCATATTCACAATTACTTAGTTTACATCCAACAGATATAAATTTAAATTATCGGTTTGGAGTATGCTTGCTTTTGGCCGGAAAAGAAAAAGCGAATGCTGCCTCTTTTCTTGAGAATGCATCTAAAAATCAAACAGTACCGATTGAGGTTTGGTATTTTCTTGGACGTGCTTACATGGTCATCGCCAATTTCAATGGAGCCATTAATGCTTTTGAAAAATATTCTGCTCTAAAACCTAAACTAAAAAAAAATGATGTTGAATCGCTGATTGCAAATTGTAAAAATGCAAACGAGCTAAGGAAAACACCAAAACAAATGAGCCTCCTTGATGAAAGGGAAGAAAACATCAACGGCTTTTATAATTTTTTCGACTTTAACAATGCAGGAGGAAGATTAGTTCCTGCTGCTGATCAGTTTCTGACTTCTGCTGATCATGAGAAACAAAAGGATCCTGTCATGTTTATTACCAATGATAAACAGACTATTTATATTTCCGGTTATGGCAAACGAGCTGATCAGGGAAAAGACTTATATGTCATTCGTAAAATGGCTAACGGCCAATGGGCCGAACCTCAAAATCTTGGTACTACTATTAACACTCCTTTAAATGAAGACTATCCGTCAATGGATAGAGATGGAAGAACATTATATTTTGCAAGTAAAGGTCATAATAGCATTGGTGGTTATGATATTTTCAAATCAGTTCTCGATTTAAATTCAGGTCAATGGTCGGTTCCGGAAAATTTAGGTCTTCCTTTAAACACGATTGACGATGATATGTTTTTCCTTCCGGATGGAAAAGGAAATCGGGTAACCTATGCAACAACGAACCGTGCTGAAAAAAATAAACTTAATATCCGAAAAGCGGATCTTCCCGGCATCGCTTCTTCTATGGTTCGCATTTCAGGAGTCTATACACCGGTTGATCAACGTGTACGGAGAGATGCAAGAATATCAGTGCTAAATAGCAGTGGTGAAGGAATCATCGCTACTGTGTACACAGATCCCAGATCCGGAAATTATGAATTGGTTCTTCCTCCGGGAAAAGAATACATGATAGTTGTGGAAGGTGGCGGTTATCTTCCGCATGCGGAAATGTTTAATCTTCCCGAAGGAGTTTCAGAAGGAAACTTACGTCAGGTTGTGAGGCTCAATAAGACTAAAGAGAAAGAAGAATTTACCTTGTTAAATTATTTTTCTTCTGTTGAAGTTCCTACACAAACCTTAAATCGTTCTTATTCATCGGCTGATTCATCCGGATTAGTAGCAGTGAAAATTCAAAATCAAACCATATTCGTTACGCCTCCGGCAAATGAAAATGCTCAAACTCTGAATCAGATTCCTGTAGAAGAAGATGATACGTCTGCGCTTTCTTTAGTCAAAAATGAAAAGAAAGATAAATACGATCCATCGTTAGAAAGAGGTTTATCTGCCGATGAAATTCGTCAAAAACAGGAAGAAGAAAATCGCACACTGGAAATATCTCAGGAAG
>JAYSPU010000257.1:0-4597 GCA_043721935.1 Bacteroidota bacterium
TCGCTCGAATGGAAGATCAACTACAGATTGTAATCGTGTCAACAATTCTTTATCATACATACTGTTGAGAAATTCCAAATCGTCTTTGCAATGTTCCAATGCATAGCTGATCAGGAATTTTAAAAACTCCTCAGCAAGGTTCATGTTATCCGTGATGTCATGAAAGGCCATCTCCGGTTCAATCATCCAGAACTCAGCAAGGTGACGAGGAGTGTTAGAGTTTTCTGCTCTGAAAGTTGGTCCGAATGTATAGACAAGTCCCAATGCCATCGCTCCTAACTCTCCTTCTAATTGTCCACTAACAGTTAAGTTAGTAGACTTTCCAAAAAAATCTTCTTTGAAATTAATGCTTCCGTCTTTTTCCTTTGGCGGATTTTGAAGATCAAGTGTTGTTACACGAAACATTTCTCCGGCTCCTTCAGCATCTGATCCGGTGATAATGGGTGTATGCAAATTGAAAAAACCTTTGTCATTGAAAAACTTGTGAATAGCAAATGACATGTGATGTCGAATTCTGAAAATAGCACCGAATGTATTGGTACGTGGACGCAAGTGAGCAATCTCCCGAAGAAATTCCATCGAATGTCCTTTCTTTTGCAATGGAAATGTTTCATCTGCTATGCCAACTACTTCTATTTTTTCTGCATGTACTTCTACTGCTTGTCCCTGTCCTAGAGAAGCAACCAATGTTCCGTGGACAATCAGGCAGGCACCTGTTGTTACTTTTTTAAGCTCTTCTTCACCGAATTTTTCTACTTCAGCAACGATCTGAATCGAATGAATAACAGAACCATCGTTGATGGCAATAAAGGCAACATTTTTATTTCCTCGTTTGGTTCGCACCCAGCCTTTTACTTCAACCGGTTTCCCAACTTCTTTTGATTTTAATAAATCAACAACACGCATATTTTTCATACAATTCGTTTAGATCGTCCAGGATTTGAACGCGTAAAAAAACAAAGAACATCTTGAACCGCAAAAACCAATTTGCTCTTCAAGTGTTCTTTCTTCAGCTTTTGTCTCCTTTCAACTGATTTATTACTGAAAAGATGCAATAAAATGATCTAAAAAGGGGTTTTCGAGCGAATCGCTAACCTGATCAGGCTAATTTTTTTATATTTGTAATTCTCACTGAACGATGACCATAAGCCCCGGCAACTTATTAAAACAGATCAATTACCCGGCTGACCTGCGTACTTTTTCTGAATCCGATCTGGAACAGATTTCTCGTCAGTTACGTGAGTATATCATTGATATTGTTTCAGTTAACGGCGGACATTTTGGTGCTTCACTTGGTGTTGTAGAGTTAACAGTAGCCTTACATTACGTTTTCAATACACCTTACGATCAGTTGGTTTGGGATGTCGGACATCAGGCATACGGACATAAAATTCTGACCGGACGCCGCGATAATTTTTACACCAACAGAATTTATAAAGGACTGAGCGGCTTTCCCAAGCGGAGTGAAAGTGAATATGACACATTTGGAGTCGGTCACGCTTCCACGTCGATTTCAGCGGCTTTGGGAATGGCCGTTGCTTCCCGTTTAAAAAATGAAAGTAGCCGACAGCACATTGCTGTAATTGGTGATGGGGCAATGACAGCAGGATTAGCATTCGAAGGACTGAATCATGGCGGAGTTGAAAACTCAAATCTGCTTGTCGTACTCAACGACAATTGCATGAGCATCGATCCGAATGTTGGTGCTTTAAAAGAATACTTGACTGATATAACAGTTTCACATACATACAATAAAGTAAAAGATGAGGTTTGGAAATTGCTGGGAGTCATCAGCAAATTTGGTCCGAATGCTCAGGAGATTGCTTCCAAAATTGAAAATGCAGTAAAGAGTACATTACTGAAACAAAGTAACTTCTTTGAATCTCTTCGCTTTCGTTACTTCGGTCCGGTTGACGGTCATGATGTACAACGTCTGGTAAAAGTGATGAACGATCTGAAAGATATTCCCGGTCCGAAAATTCTTCATTGCCTGACTGTAAAAGGAAAAGGATACGAACTCGCAGAGAAGGATCAAACGAAATGGCATGCACCCGGATTGTTTGATAAAATTTCAGGTGAGATTTCTAAACCGAAAGTTGACAAGCCGCAACCTCCAAAATATCAGGACGTTTTTGGAAATTCAATTGTAGAATTAGCGGAAGTAAATAAAAAAATTGTCGGCATTACTCCTGCCATGCCTTCAGGATGTTCGTTGAACATTATGATGAAAGCCATGCCCGACCGCGCTTTTGATGTTGGTATTGCAGAACAACATGCAGTTACTTTTTCAGCTGGTCTTGCTACACAGGGATTGATTCCATTTTGCAATATCTATTCTTCATTTATGCAAAGAGGATATGATCAGGTGATTCATGACGTAGCAATTCAGAATCTGCATGTCATCTTTTGTCTTGATCGCGGTGGATTAGCCGGAGCTGATGGAGCAACACATCATGGTGCCTTTGATCTTGCTTTTCTTCGTTGCATTCCAAACATGGTTGTTTCAGCACCAATGGATGAACATGAATTAAGAAACTTAATGTACACAGCACAGCTGGAAAAAAATGCATTTCCGTTTTCGATTCGATATCCTCGTGGGAATGGCGTTTTTGTAGACTGGAAAAATAAATTCGAAGAATTAAAAATCGGCAAAGGACGAAAGATTCGTGATGGCGAAGAGGTAGCTATCCTAACGCTTGGTCACCCCGGGAATTTCGCAGTGAAAGCTTGTGAAGAACTAGCTGTAGAAGGATTTTTTCCTGCTCATTATGATCTTCGATTTGTTAAGCCACTTGACCATGTATTACTTCATGAAGTTTTTTCTA
Source organism: Bacteroidota bacterium (assembly GCA_043721935.1). Classification (GTDB taxonomy): domain Bacteria; phylum Bacteroidota; class Bacteroidia; order AKYH767-A; family 2013-40CM-41-45; genus JADKIH01. Next base: position 2,826 of record JAYSPU010000257.1, read on the forward strand.
AGTATAAAAAAATCATTACTGTTGAAGATGGTTGTCTGATGGGAGGCTTTGGTAGCGCAATTGGAGAGTTTATGATGGATCATCATTATAACGCCAATATCAGCCGCCTTGGAATCCCTGATCAATTTATTGAGCATGGCGAACAAAAGGAATTAATCGCTGAGTGCCATTTTGATGCAGAATCAATAAAAACTGCAGTTCGTCAAATGATTGGCGAGTCAGTCTTAGTTTAAATCTCTCCTGTTTCCTGCTTTTTTTCAGCTAAATTAATCGCACTTACCACTCTGAGAGAGGCATTGGTCACTTATTAAAATTATTAATTAAATAATTTCACTATTTTAGTGGGCTGCTTCAATTGGGAGCTGTTGTACTTTCACTCTCTATAATCTATGAAATATTTTTTCACTTGTTTATTTTTTCATTGTTTATTAAACCTTACTATTTCAGAAGGACAAACACCTGCTGCATTTTTTGAAGTGAATAGTAGTCAGTTAAAATTACGCAGGAGCGAAACTATTTCAGAAATTCAAACGCCAAACCGATTTAACAGACAACAATCTGTCGTTGCACCGGGAAATGACAATTGTGCATCGGCGACACTTATTGGTGTCAACGCAGCATGTATCAGTGGTACAACTGAGAGTGGCACAACACAAGCGGGTGAAAATTTAACACCACCCTGTGTAGGTTCTGCATTCACCGAAACTGTTTGGTACCGCTTTACAGCTACATCTGCAAGAATGTATGTTCAAACAAACTTGACTGGCTTTGGTGGATCAGGAGCTTTGTGGGCGCCACCGCAATGGGCTGTTGCTGTTTATAGATCCAATACATGTCTTCCTTCTGCAGCTTCACTTGTTTCATGTAACAATTCAAACACAGTAGGAACGGGTGATGGAATTATTGAAAATATAATGAGCGGATTAACAATCGGCGCCACATATTATATTCAGGTTGGTTACAGAACCGGCATGGGCGTCAATCAAATTCCAATTTATTGTATTCGGGTAGGCGATCAATTTACTCCGGCATGTACAACATGTTCTTCTCCTTGCGGCCCTGCTTGTGGTTACACAACTGCGCCGTCTGTAGCTACAGTAACTGCAACTTGTCCGCCTTATACTCAATCACCATACATTGAGGGCAATGTTGCAAGTTCACAGTGTTATACTTTTTTTGCAGTGAACACTACGGTGAGTTTTAATGTCATTGTAAATTCTACTTGTCAGTCTGGAAACGTAACCGGATTTACATGGAATCTATATTCTTCCGGATGTGGTGCTCCTATTCAAAGTGGAACATTATCAAATCTCACATTCACCGGATTGACCATCGGACAACAGTATACCTATTGTTACACCTTTACCACTCCGACGAATTGTTATCACACTGCTTACTATCCTTATTTTGTTGGTGCATCGCCATTGCCTGTTGACCTGATTAGTTTTGAAGGAAAAAATTACAATGATGGTGTTCGTTTAAACTGGATTACTGCAAGTGAAATAAACAACGATCGATTTATTCTTGAACGATCTGCCGATGGAATTGAATTTGTTCAAGTGACAACTATCGCCGGACATGGTACTACTTCCGAAACGAATCAATACGAGTTCTTCGATTCTAATGTCTGGGGAGAAACTGTTTATTACCGTTTAAAGCAAATCGATTTTGATGGAACTGTCAAGACATTTCCGGATATAGCCGTTCGGTTAAAAGAAAGTAAATTCAAATTAGTCCTTTCACCAAATCCGGCTAAAGACATTGTACAGCTA
>JAYSPU010000258.1:0-14501 GCA_043721935.1 Bacteroidota bacterium
TTTTTAATCGTAAGAGAATGTGTGAAAAGAAATATCCCTGTCGAAACATTGCCCGGTGCTGTTGCTTTGATTCCTGCTCTTGTTAATTCAGGATTACCAATGGATCGTTTTTGCTTTGAAGGATTTTTACCTCATAAAAAAGGACGTCAAACCCGATTAGAAAAATTGCGTGATGAAGAACGTACAATGATTTTTTATGAGTCACCTTTCCGTATATTAAAAACAATAGAACAACTGATTGAGTTATTTGGTCCCGACAGACCGGCTTCTGTGTCAAGAGAATTGACAAAGAAATTTGAAGAAAATGCCAGAGGTACTCTTCAGGAACTTCATCTTCATTTTTCTTCTAAAAGCGTTAAAGGTGAATTTGTACTGGTAGTCGCAGGTAAATAAGGGGTTAGTGAACTTTTTTCAGGGATAAAAATCAAAATTGATTTTGTTTTTTATCAATCACAACTCTTGCAATTCACTTTCTTTTAATTAGTATCTTGTTAACATCAATGTTTATAAGCATTTGACAATGCATTGACACATTGACATTTTACATTAGTATATTTGACGGACTTCATTTCTCTTAATATAAAAGCAATGAAGCCTTTTGATTTTTCATACCTTGCTACCCTTTATGATGATAGATGTTGAGATAAAAGAAAAGCGTTGGGCAATGAAGCCATCCGGTGATCCGCAATTAGTGGAATCATTGGCGAAACAATTAAATGTAAACAAGACCATTGCTACATTATTGATTCAGCGTGATATTGTGAATTTTGAAATGGCGCGGCAATTTTTTCGGCCGACATTAAAGGATCTGCATGATCCTTTTTTAATGAAGGATATGGATAAGGCTACGGCCCGACTTTATGCTGCTATTCAAAACAATGAAAAAATCATGGTGTATGGCGACTATGATGTGGATGGTACTACTTCAGTTGCATTGGTTTATTCTTTTATAAAAAGCTTTTATGCAAAGGTTGATTTTTATCTGCCTGATCGTTACAAAGAAGGTTATGGTATCTCTACTCAGGGAATAGAATACGCTGCTGCAAATGGATTTAATCTTATCATTGCACTTGACTGCGGAATAAAATCAATTGATAAAGTAGCACTTGCAAAAGAAAACGGAATCGATTTTATCATTTGTGATCACCATCGCCCGGGAGAATTTCTACCCGATGCTGTTGCTGTTTTAGATCCGAAACGAAATGATTGCGAATATCCTTTCAAGGAATTATCGGGTTGTGGAATAGGCTTTAAGTTAGTTTCTGCTTATGCTCAGCAATTCAACGTTCCGTTTGAAGATATTGAACAGTATCTCGATTTAGTAGCAGTAAGTACAGCAGCTGATATCGTTCCGTTGGTTGGTGAAAACAGAATATTGGTTCATTTCGGACTTAAGCAATTAAATTATAAAACCAGACATGGATTAAAAGCTATTCTGGAAATGGAAAGCGTTCCTGTGTTTTATGATGAGTCTGAAGATGGTTCACGAGTCAAGCATTATAATCTGACGGTCAATGATCTTGTCTTCATACTTGGTCCGCGTATCAATGCTGCCGGTAGAATTCACGACGCACGTCATGCTGTTGAATTGTTGATTTCTGATAACTCTGCAGATGCTATCACCAATTCAATTCGTATTAAAGAACATAACGATGAACGGAAACACCTGGATGTAAAAATTACGGCGGAAGCTTTACATGTTATTCAATCGGATCCTCTTTTCCCTAGAAAGAAATCAACTGTCTTGTTTAATGCTTCCTGGCATAAAGGTGTGATTGGAATTGTTGCCTCTCGTCTTACCGACAGATATTACCGCCCTACCATCATTTTGACTGAGTCGAATGGTATGGCTACAGGCTCTGCCCGATCAGTAAAAGATTTTGATATTTACAATGCAATCGAATCGTGTTCGGATCTTCTGGAACAATTTGGCGGACATATGTATGCAGCGGGACTGACCATGAAAATTGAATTCATTGAGCAATTCAAAGAACGGTTTGAAGAAATAGTTGCATCAACCATTCAGGATCACATGCTGATTCAGGAAATTGAAATTGATTCTACACTGAAATTGAGTGAAATCAATTCATCTTTCTTTAATGTACTCCGACAATTTGCGCCTTTTGGCCCCGGAAATATGAGTCCTATATTCAAGACAGAAAATGTGCGAGATACCGGTTTGTCACGCATTGTAGGAAATAATCACCTCAAACTGAATCTTGCCGAAGAAGAGAATGATCGATTCGGAAAAGAGGGTATTGCTTTTCAAATGGGTCATCACCATGCCTTTATCAACAGACGTGTTCCCTTTGATATCTGTTATACTCTTGAAGAAAACACATTCAATGGGAAGACTAACATTCAAATGAATGTGAAGGACATAAAGCTGAAGTAATAAAAGGCTTTCCTTTTTTTTAAAAGATTCCGGTGAGTAAAACGCTAATTTTCTTCGTGTGTAATGGATTACATTTTTTCAGATTTATATCAAGACTAACACACGAACTTATTCATTCGTATCGCTTTCTTTTCGAGCCAGTCCGTGAAATAGGGCATTGATAAACGAAAGTATGATGCTGAAGAAGAAGGCAGTCCAGAAACCATCTACTTTAAAACCGGTAACGATTTTTCCTGCCAACAGGATCATGGCGGCATTGATGATTAAAAGAAAGACTCCGAGCGTGAGTATAGTGATCGGAATGGTCAGAATAACCAGAATAGGTTTGACGATAGAATTCAGCAATGAAAGGACGGCTGCCACTAAAATGGCTGTAAATACAGAATCAATTTGGACTCCTTTGAGCAAGTAAGCAGTAATCATTACTGCCAACGAACTGACGATCAGCTTGGATAGGAAATTCATGTACGTTTTTGGCCTTAAATTAAGGGTTACAAATGAAGGTGAAAAATAAATACTTTAATATTTTTTTTAGGGCCGAAAGGTTTGAAAACTTATTTATTTTTACCGCCCCGCTAATAGAGATCTACTATGAGTATTGCTTCAGAAAACGGTGCCAAATTTTACGATGCTGTCTTAGGTTATTTTGACAAAGCAGCAGCATTGACAGACTTTGAACCAGGGTTGTTACATCAGATTAAAATCTGTAACAGCATTTATAAATTCTCTTTCCCCATTGAGGTTGAAGGAAAATTGCAGGTTGTTGAAGGCATTCGCGTTCAACACAGTCATCACAAAACTCCGACTAAAGGCGGTATCCGCTACAGCGAATTTGTCGATGAGGATGAGGTAAAAGCACTTGCTACACTCATGACATTCAAATGTGCTGTCGTTGATGTCCCATTTGGTGGTGCAAAAGGTGGAATTAAAATCAATCCGTCTACCGTTTCCGTTAAACATCTTGAAAAAATCACCCGCCGTTATACAACGGAGCTGATTAAGAAGAGTATGATCGGTGCCGCTATTGACGTTCCTGCTCCTGATTACGGAAGTGGTTCGCGTGAGATGGCCTGGATTGCTGACACGTATTCTACTTTTAAATACGACGATGTAAACGCTTTGGGTTGTGTCACCGGGAAACCAATTGGTCAGGGTGGTATTCAAGGACGTACAGAAGCAACCGGACAAGGTTTGTATTTTGGAATTCGTGAGGCATTGAGCCATGAGGAGGATATGAAAGAACTTGGATTAACAACAGGAATTGAAGGTAAACGAATCATTGTCCAGGGTTTAGGAAACGTTGGTTATTATTCTGCTAAATTCTGTATGGAAGGTGGCGGAATTATAATCGGTATTGCTGAACGTGAAGGTGGTGTTTATGATGAGAAAGGACTTGATATTGAAGCACTTTTCTTACACAGAAAAGAGACAGGCTCTCTACTCAATTTCCCGGGTGCAAAAAACATCCCGGATCCAATGGAGCTACTCGAAATGGATTGCGACATTCTTATTCCTGCTGCATTAGAAAATCAAATTACAAAAGATAATGCTCCAAACATCAAAGCAAAAATTATTGCTGAAGGTGCAAATGGTCCTGTTACTAAAAATGCTGAAGTAATCCTCAATGAGAAAAATGTAATGATCATTCCTGATCTTTATCTTAATGCCGGTGGTGTTACTGTTTCTTATTTTGAGTGGTTAAAAAATCTATCTCACGTTCGTTTCGGTCGCATGGAAAAACGTTTCCAGGAAATGTCTACCAATGCACTCATCGGTGCTGTGGAAGACATTACCGGTCGTACATTAGAAAGTCGTATGCGTAAACTGATTACTCACGGTGCAGATGAAATTGATCTGGTACGCTCAGGTTTGGAGGAAACGATGATTTATGCTTACAATGAAATTCGTAGTATCAAGAAAAGCGATAGACGAATTGAAGATTTACGTACCGCTGCCTTTGTAAGTGGTATCCGTAAGTTAGGTGTCAGCTATCAAGCATTGGGTATTTTCCCATAGTCCCGGATTATTATAGAACAAAAAAGCCGCATCAACGATGCGGCTTTTTTGTTAGAAAATTATTTGTGGATTAAATGATCATCATTGCATCACCATAACTATAGAAGCGATATTTTTCTTTGATCGCTACTTTATAAGCATTCATGATATGATCGTAACCTCCAAAAGCAGCTACCATCATCAATAAAGTAGATTCCGGCATGTGGAAATTTGTAATCATGCAATTTGCTACGCTGAAATCGTATGGAGGAAAAATGAATTTGTTTGTCCAACCATCGAATGGTTTTACTTCGCCTAATGTTGAAACAGAAGTTTCAATGGCACGCATAACGGTTGTTCCAACTGCACAGATTTTCTTTTTCTCCGCTTTCGTTTTATTAATAATACTGCAGGCTTCAGGAGTAATTATCACTTGCTCTGAATCCATTTTATGCTTGGTCAGATCTTCTACCTCAACCGGACGGAATGTACCTAAACCAACATGTAAGGTTACTTCTCCGAAGTTGATACCTTTTAATTCAAGTCGCTTTACTAACTGAGGACTGAAATGTAATCCTGCTGTTGGAGCAGCAACTGCTCCTTCGTGTTTTGCAAATACCGTTTGGTAGCGTTCAACATCTTCAGGCTCAGCTTTACGCTTGATGTATTTTGGAAGTGGCGTATTTCCTAATAATGTAATCGTCTTTTTAAATTCTTCGTAAGGACCATCGAATAAAAAACGGAGTGTTCTTCCTCGAGAAGTTGTATTGTCAATCACTTCAGCTACCAGTAAATCATCGTCTCCGAAATACAATTTGTTTCCGATTCGAATCTTACGGGCAGGATCTACTAATACATCCCATAAACGACTATCTCGATTTAATTCGCGTAATAAAAACACTTCAATTTTTGCTCCCGTTTTTTCTTTGTTACCATATAAACGTGCCGGAAAAACTTTTGTGTTATTCACAACCATCGTATCACCTTCGTTGAAGTACCCTAAGATGTCCTTGAATAGTTTGTGTTCAATTTTACCTGTCTTACGATCGATCACCATTAACCGGGATTCCTCTCTGTTTTTCGCCGGATGAGAAGCGATCAGATTTTCGGGAATGGTGATTTTAAACTGGGATAATTTCATGGATGATTGGTTAGAATCCTTTGAAAATCAAAGGGCGGCAAATATACTCTACTGACCCCCCCTTTGTAAAGGGTTTTCGGGAATATTTTTTTTAAAAAGAATTTAGACTAAACTATTGATTTATAGCTATTTTACTTAAAAAATCTGCAGGTGAAACAGCGGCTTCAACTGAAAAGTCCCCAATTCGGGTTCGCCGAAGCGCAGATAGGTAAGCGCCGGTTCCTAATTCTTGTCCCAAATCATGTGCGATTGAGCGTATATATGTCCCTTTTGAACAGACGATCCGAAAGCTAATTTCCGGCAAATTGATGCCGGTAATTTCAAACAAATAGACGGTAACTTTCTTCAAAGTGGTTTCGACTTGAAGTCCTTTTCTTGCTAATTCGTATGCCCTCACTCCTTCAATCTTAACCGCACTGTGAACCGGTGGCCGTTGCTCAATTTCTCCTGTAAATTTTTTTATGCTTTCAAGAATCAGTGCTTCATTCACGTGTTCAATTGAACGATGATTCTCTGCTGGTTTCTCAAGGTCATATGATTCAGTGGTTGCTCCGATTACAATTGTACCGGTGTATTCTTTTTCCTGCAATTGAATCTCACCAATAGTTTTCGTTAATTTCCCTGTACATAATATTAATAGTCCCGTAGCGAGTGGATCCAATGTACCGGCATGACCAACTTTGTAATTTTTTATTGTCTTGCGTTCATGCTCGGGAAAATCTAATCTTCGTAGCTCCAGCAATGGCTTCCGTAATTTATTCACGACATCGAAGGATGTCCATTGATACGGTTTGTCTATAAGAATGATCTGGTCTGCCATTACAGCATTTCGAGATTGAATCCTGAAAGGTAAAGTACTATGATGATTAACCCGACTACAATCCGGTAATAACCGAAAAGTTTAAATCCATGACGGGTAAGAAAAGTCACAAACGAACGGATAGCTAACATGGCTACTACAAATGCAACGACATTTCCAAGTGCTAACAACTGAAACTGATCGCTTGTTAAAACTTCTCCGCTTTTATAATAATCATAAATGTCTTTAACAGTGGCAGCAAACATAGTAGGCACTGCAAGAAAGAATGAAAACTCTGCTGCCGCCTTTTTAGTTAATCCTTGTGAAATACCTCCGATAATAGTGGCTGCCGATCGCGAAACTCCCGGTACCATTGCCAATATCTGAAAACTACCAATGGTAAATGCTTTTTTATCTGATCTTATCTGGCCCGTTCCTTTTTCATCTGATTTTTGAATCCATTTATCCAGTAATAAGAAAATAATTCCTCCAATGAATAATGCTATTCCTACGACAAGCACATTTTCTAATAACTGATCAATGTACTTTTTGAAAAATAATCCTGCGATTACAGCGGGAATAAAAGCGATAATCAGTTTTTTATAAAAGTCTATTATAGCTGGCAAATTTCCTTTGGGAATGAATCGCTGCCAATACATAAAGACGACAGAGAGGATAGCTCCAAATTGAATAGCAACGGTAAATAATTTTGTAAACGGTTCCGATGTAATGCCCATGAAGGAAGAACCAATGATTATATGGCCGGTAGAGGAAACAGGAAGGAATTCAGTTAAGCCCTCAATAATCGCCAGTATGGCTGCCTGGGAAAATGTCATTGCTGAAAATTAGTCTTTCGACTTTTTTACAATGGCTACAATTTCTATTACAAATCCGGTAATGACCAGAATTGGTGCCAGCGTAATTCTTCTAAAACTGAAAATGGATGGATCCCAAACGGTAGGATCATCATTCCCTCCGCCACTCATAAGTACAAACCCTACAAAAATAAAGGCCAGGCCAATAAGCATGTAAATATAGTTTTCTCTTCCAAAAGGAAAGTCAACAGCGAATTTGGATTCTTTTTTTGCCATGAGTGCAGCGATTCAGAGTGCAATTATAACACTAAAAAGTGACAATTGGGAAGGTAAAGGAGAGGAATTTAGAAGAAAAAAAGAGACTAGCCTTTATTCTCCAGACTGTTTGGTAACACATTTTCACAAACCTTAATAAAGTTCATCAATGTGTAATCGCAGGTATCTGTTAACAGCGAAAAAAGTACTGATGCCGGAAAGGATCATTCCGAATAAAATAATCGCTGCAAATAAAATACTGAGTATGTTCAGATCAGAGAGCTGATTGAGTTCGGGAAATTGTTGCTGGATCAGGTAGATTATACCTGTAAGTAAAATCATGCTGATTAGTCCGGCGTAAATTCCATGTGCCAGACTTTTAAATAAGAATGGCTTTCGGATAAAGCCTTTGGTTGCGCCAACCAACTGCATGCTTTTTATTAAAAAACGTTTTGAATAGAGCGCCAATCGAATGGTGTTGTTAATCAATACTACAGCAACAAATAGTAACAATGCACAGAAGATCAGGATAACGAATGCAATCGTCCGGAAGTTTTCATTCATCCGTTTAATTTCTGTTTGCTGATATGCAACATCTTTTACGAGCTTATATTCACTCAGTCGCTTTTGAATTAGTTTCAAACTATCAGGATGTGCGTATGCGGCTTTTAAATTAATATCAATTGTTGCAGGTAGCGGATTTGCATCCAACATCGTTAACGCTGACTCGCCCAGATCACGCTTCAGACTGTCTAATGCTTGCTCTTTGGAAATGTATTGTACCGTGCGAACAAATTTTTGTACCAATAACATCCGGGTAAACTTGTCTACTTCGGATTGAGGAACATTATCATTCAGATACACATTCATCTGAACATGTTCTTTGACATAGTCTGAAATCTTTTTTGCATCTAAAACCAGTAGGCCGAGTAAACCCATCATAAATAAAACCAGCGCAATGCTGATGATTGATGATGCATAACTGGATCTTAGTTTCTTATTTCCGTCTTTTGTGCTGGTAGCTTCCATGAAGTACGGACCGATTTAAATCCGCTGAGCGAAAGTAGAAAAGATTAGGTTGCTATTGTCCTTTAAAAAGTCCTTTTCAGCTTATTTTTCTACATTCGCATGTTACTAATTAATGGCCTTTTAATCGGGCCCAAAGGAATGTTACAATGGAATATAATTTCAGTTCTGTAGAAAGAAAATGGCAGGATTACTGGCGAAAAAATAACGTCTACAAGACTTCAATCGATAAATCAAAACCGAAGTTTTATGTGCTGGATATGTTTCCATATCCTTCCGGAGCCGGATTGCATGTTGGGCATCCGCTTGGATATATAGCGTCGGATATATATGCCAGATATAAACGTTCACGCGGATTCAATGTCTTGCATCCAATGGGCTATGATGCTTTTGGTCTACCGGCTGAACAATATGCAATTCAAACCGGTCAGCATCCTTCGGTAACAACGGAAGAAAATATTAAACGGTACAGAGAACAAATGGACAACATTGGTTTTTCATTTGACTGGGATCGTGAAGTGAGAACATGCAATCCTTCGTATTATAAATGGACACAGTGGATTTTCATTCAATTGTTTAATTCATGGTTCAATACTGAAACCAATAAGGCCGAATCAATCGATACATTGATTACAAAATTTCGTGATTCGGGAAATATTCATGTTGATGCTGCAAGTGATGAGCAACTTTTCTTTTCAGCGGAAGAATGGTTAGACTACGATGAAAAGATGCAGCAGGAAATTTTACTGAAATATCGTCTTGCTTATATTTCCGAATCGAATGTCAACTGGTGTCTTGCATTGGGAACCGTACTGGCAAATGAAGAAGTGAAAGAAGGTGTCAGTGAACGTGGCGGTTTTCCGGTTGAACGAAAGCTGATGAAACAGTGGAGTCTTCGCATCAGTGCTTATGCGCAGAGATTGCTCAGCGACCTCGATACTATTCAGTGGAACGAATCCATCATCGAACATCAACGCAATTGGATTGGTAAGAGTGAAGGAGCGGAGGTGCGTTTTCAAATTGCCGGGACTGATTTTTATCTCGATATTTTTACTACTCGTCCTGATACTATTTTTGGAGCAACTTACATGACGTTAGCTCCCGAGCACGAACTGATCGAATCTATTGCCGATAAGGAACGATACAATGCAGTCATGTCGTATGTGGCGTTGTCAAAAAATCGTTCTGAACGTGAACGAATGGCAGAGGTGAAAAACATTACGGGAGTTTTTACAGGAGCGTATGCCATTCATCCATTTACAGGAAATAAAATTCCAATCTGGATAGGTGATTACGTACTGGCCGGTTACGGAACGGGTGCTGTAATGGCAGTTCCAGCACACGATTCACGCGATTATGCATTTGCAAAATATTTTAGTCTGCCTATTCAGGAAGTTGTAAGCGGAGGTGACATCTCCGTTGAATCATACGATGCAAAAGAAGGAACAATTATTAATTCTGATTTTCTGAATGGTTTATCGGTAAAGGATGCAATCAAAAAAGTAATTCACGCCATTGAAGAAAAAGGAATCGGTAAAGGAAAAATTAACTTCCGTTTACGTGATGCAATTTTCGGACGGCAAAGGTATTGGGGCGAACCAATTCCAATTTATTATAAAAATGGAATTCCATATCCGGTGGAGGAAATAGATCTTCCTGTTGTTTTACCGGAAGTCGATAAGTATTTACCGACTGAAGATGGTGAACCACCATTAGCGCGCGCTAAAGATTTCGTCTATCACGGCTATCCGCTGGAAACGACTACCATGCCGGGTTGGGCAGGTTCATCCTGGTATTTCCTTCGATACATGGATGCGAATAATGAAGATGTTTTTGCTTCCCGTGAAGCTCTTGATTATTGGCAGGATGTAGATTTATATGTTGGTGGTGCAGAACATGCGACCGGACATTTATTGTACGTTCGTTTCTGGACACAATTTTTACACGACCGTGGATTTATTCCAAAACGTGAACCCGCTAAGGTATTGTTGAATCAGGGAATGATTCAAGGGCGATCGAACTTTGTATACAGAATAAAAGCGACGAATAAATTTGTTTCGTTCGGATTAAAAGACGGATACGAAACAACTGCTTTGCATGTGGATGTTAATCTGGTTGAAAATGATATACTCGACATCGATGCTTTTAAAAAATGGAGAGATGAATTTAAAGATGCTGAATTTATCCTGGAAGACGGCAAGTATTTATGCGGTGCAGAAGTAGAAAAAATGTCGAAGTCAAAGTGGAATGTCGTTAGTCCTGATTTAATGATTGAACGATACGGCGCCGATTGTCTTCGTTTGTATGAAATGTTTTTAGGTCCGCTTGAATTATCCAAACCGTGGAATACCAATGGTATCAGCGGAACATCAAATTTTATCCGCAAACTCTGGCGATTATTTCATGTGACAGATGAGAACAGAGAAATGCATTTTCATGTTTCCGTTGATGCACCGGTGAAAGCGGAATGGAAAGCATTGCACAAAACGATTAAAAAAACAGCAGAGGACATTGAACGATTTTCATTCAATACCAATGTAAGCTCGTTCATGATTTGTGTAAATGAATTGACAGAATTGAAATGCAACAAGCGACAGATTCTGGAACCTCTTACCATTTTAATTTCTTCTTACGCTCCGCATATTGCAGAAGAATTATGGCATTTGTTAGGTCATACAAAAAGTATCACGACTGCAGCATTTCCTGACTTCAAAGAAGAATATTTGGTTGAGTCTGAATTCTCTTATCCAATTTCTATCAACGGTAAAACAAAATTGAATTTAGCTTTGCCATTATCACTTACTAAAGAAGAAATAGAAAAGGAAGTATTGACTACTGAAGAAGTAAAGAAAATCCTGAACAATCAACCCGTCAAAAAAATCATCGTTGTACACGGTCGGATTGTCAATATTGTAGTTTGACAGTTGATTAGTTGTCAGTTGGTCAGTTCGTTTCTGTCAATACTGAATACCTAATACTATTTACAGACTACTGAATTCTAGTACAAAGAACGCCCATCCGGCTTTCTACAATCATTTATCAACAAATGTCAACAAATAATTTTGCAAAAGGTCTTTTTAATGTCAATATTCGCACCTTGAAAATCAGATTCTGACCCGATAATCGATATGGAGTTATTAAAACAGCAAGTTGAAGCGTTAATTTTTTGCTCGGAACAGAGCATTTCTTTGGATGAAATTAAGGATGCACTCCTCGTATCATTTGAATGGGAGCCTACTGACGACGAAGTTTTGGCCGTAATTGAAGAAATAAAGGCGAAATATGAGGCTGATGAGTTCTCTTTTGAGTTGCTGGAAATCAGTGAAGGTTATCAGTTTTTAACCAAGAAACAATATCACCCTGTCATCAGTGCGCTGATTCAGAATAAGGCAAAGAAGAAGCTTTCCACAGCACAGATGGAAACGCTTGCTATTATTGCCTACCGTCAGCCAATTTCTAAGGGCGAAGTAGAACATATTCGCGGCGTTACCTGCGATTATGCTATTCAAAAATTATTGGAAAAAGAACTGATCGGAATTTCCGGCAAGAGTGATGGTCCAGGCCGACCGATATTATACAGTACCAGCCACACATTCATGGATTACTTCGGGATTAAATCTGTGAAAGACTTACCTCAGTTAAAAGATCTGCACATCGAACAAAATGAGATTGGTATTTCTTCTGAATTCTCCGATGAAGCTTCAGCAATGGAATCTACTGAACCAACTGTTGAACCAGATACTATAAATCCGGAAACGACAGATGACAATAGACTAACTACAGAGTGGAATGAAGAACAACCACTTATTTTAGAAGCTGAAAACGAAGTTGTTGTAGTCAATGAAAGGTTTGACAATGGACAAGTTTTTCCTTCTTCAGAATCAGCACTTGAAGTCAATGCCGATATGATTGATCGAAAAGCCATTTTTTTAGATAGCGAAGAGAAATCTGCACAGGAGAGTGAAGAAGAACTTCGGAACGACGAAGAATAAGGAATTCTCCGGTTAGCAAGAATATTTTATCGAGTAACATTATGTCAACAAGTGGTTGGTAAATGTACGCTTTTGACCTAATTCAAGCTTTACTTGGATAAATTCAATTTTCATGTGCCAGGGATTTTATTTCAAAACAGACTTTGGAATAATCTTTGTAAATTAGAGTACATGAAAAACAAAATTCCAATTCTTATAGCTCTTCTTTTTATTTCTTCCATTGCTTTTTCTAGTACTATCAAAGAATTCCGTACAGTTACCAATTCAGCTTTCCAGCCCGGAGAGGTTTTAAAATTTCGTATCCATTATGGTTTCGTTGATGCAGGTGAAGCGACATTGGAAGTGCTTCCGGATGTCAAACAATTTGCCGGACGTAATTGCTACCATGTAGTAGGAAGTGGAAAATCAGTAGGTGCTTTCGATTGGTTTTTTAAGGTTCGTGACCGTTATGAAAGCGTGTTGGATACTCAGGCAATTATTCCCTGGTTTTTTGTCAGAAGAGTAAATGAAGGCGGTTATATTATCAATCAAAATGTGACGTTCAATCATTATAATGATTCCGCTAAGAGCGAGAAAAAAACAATTTCTATTCCCGAGTATACACAAGATCTGATTTCTTCTTTTTATTACGCTCGTACACTGGATTTTACCAATGCAAAAGAAGGTGATGTTTTTCTAATAAATGGTTATCTTGATGATGCAGTAGTTCCACTCAATCTCAAGTTCTTAGGACGTGAGACAATCAAAAGCAAAAAAGGAACATTCCGTTGTATTAAATTACGTCCGATGCTGGTAGAAGGAAGGGTCTTTAAAGACAAAGAAGACATGACCATTTGGGTAAGTGACGACCAAAATAAAATACCGGTTCGCGTTCAAACTGATATTCTGATTGGTTCAATCAAAATGGATCTGGTGGATTTTAAAAATCTCGCTAACCAACCGGCCTTATCCAAATAAGCAGCTGTTAATTGCGCTGTAGTTATTAAAATCAATTAATTCTTGCTTTTCTCTTAAGTTGATTCAAAATTGAAATGAATCGTACTACGTGGTTTTTTTTCCGAAATTGTCCCCATGGAAATGAAACCGGAAACCCTTCAACGCATAAACGATCTGGAAAAAAAGTATCAAGCAATGGGTCAGGATATGATGTCCTATCTCGAAGGATTGTTGTATGCTGATTATCTGACGTATTGGGATTACATTCACCTCGATACATTGCTGACCTTGCAAAGTCCTAAAACGAGTTTTCCGGACGAACAGATTTTTATTATCTATCATCAGATTACAGAGTTGTATTTCAAATTGGCCATGAATGAATTTGATCAATTAGCTGCTCGCGAAGTAGTTGATCTTAAATTTTTATCCAATCGGATTCGACGCATCAATAATTATTTTGAAAATCTGGTTAGCTCCTTTGACATTATGATTGAAGGAATGGAACAAGAGCAATTTCTAAAATTCAGAATGAGTCTTCTTCCTGCAAGTGGTTTTCAGAGCGCCCAGTACAGAATGATAGAAATTTGTTCAACTGATTTTTTACACCTTGTTGCAAAAGATAAGCGTGAACAATTCAGTGCAACTACTCCCGTTTCGGAAATGTTCGAATTTATTTATTGGAAAGCCGGGGCAACTGAATTGAAAACAGGGAATAAAACTTTAACGCTTAAACAATTTGAAGATAAATATTCAACAAAATTAGTTGATCTAATAGAGAAGAAAAAAACAAAAAATATTTGGCAACTATATAGACAATTACCTGCAGCAGATCAACAAAATGAAGCACTGATCAACGCTTTGAAAATGCTGGATGTGAATGTGAATGTCAACTGGCCATTGAGTCATTATAAATCAGCTGTTCGTTATTTACAAAAAGATCCGGAAGACATAAAAGCAACCGGAGGAACAAATTGGCAAAAATACCTGCCTCCGCGTTTTCAAAAACGTATTTTCTATCCTGAATTATGGACGGAGGATGAAATTCTGAATTGGGGAAAAGGTTGGGTTTCGAAGGAAGTCTTTGGTCTGTAGTTTCTATTTAGAAACGATTCAAGGTTTTATTGCAGGTATACTGTATACTGTATAC
>JAYSPU010000259.1:0-2236 GCA_043721935.1 Bacteroidota bacterium
AAAATAAACAGAAACATAGCTATCGGATTGATGAAAAATAGAATTCCTCAATTATCTATTGGACGATGTCCGAAGAAAATTCTTAATGAAATCCTTGAATTACAAATGAAGTTTTACGAGCCAATACGCACTGGCAGAACAAATCCACGAAGACAACGATCCCAAAATAAATCAGGCAAATACATACAGATCTTAATTATAAAAAGGCTTTATGAGACACGACTTAATGACATTTCCCTCATCGGGGTGGACTGTTTGATTTTGTTCATTATTTTTTTGTGCGGTGGGTAAAAAATTAAAATACGAAACGGTCGGCTGTTCCCGAAACAAAATCGGGACAAGCTGTGTCGGCAAAAAGTCTGCCTGTTGGTCGGTATTTATTCCTGTATTTTTGATGTCTAAGAGTCAAGTTTAATGGTTGTCATGTCGGTCTTTACACTTGGCGGTAACAAACCGGTATCCGGTTTGTATCGTATTTCAACATCCTGACAGACTCTTTGCTCAAACTTTTTGAACTGCATGAAGCTACAATCGATTCACTAATCCTTTCTTCTTCAGAAAGAGATGCATTTCCACTTGATTGTAACGGAGAACAATTTAACGACCAGAGGACATTGCCGAATTGGGTCACGCTTTACTAGTGAAATAAAAACCGATCCCGGGCTAAAGACTCACTTCCGGTTATTACCAATTGTAGATCAACTATACTTTAATTTAATTTTTTACTTAACGTGCTTCCGGTTATTAGTGTGTCCGACTCCATTGATACATCAGTAATCTGTGCAAGAGGAAATACATCGCTTAATAAATTTTGCAAAGGCGCAGAACTTATTTGCAAACTACCACGGTATGGATAATTCAGCATAAACATCATAGCGAATAACATTCCGAACATCATCCCATTTATAGTTGTTAAAATAATTTGCATACGGATTTTTGTCGTTCTTAAAAAATATCCGGAGAAGAGCATGAGTAATGTTCCAGAATATATTGTTATCCATAAAATCTGTGGGATGTATGGATTTGCATTGCGGATATGACGTAATCGGCGATACTTTGCCAGGTCATTCAAATGATTTAACATTCTTGAAAACACAATTTGATCACGGCTATTCTCCGGCATATAACGAACTACTTTTCCATATAACTTATTAAAAGAAACCCAGGCAACGATACTCTCCCGACCTTCTTTCATAGCAGGCCATGAATACTCTACAACATCTTTAGTATATCTGGTAATTAATTCTTGAATTTCTTTTTCAGCATCCGGTTGTAAACCACGACTGTCACGGTATAAATTTCCAAGTGTACTCGTCTCAAAAGCTGTATGCTCCCTTTGTAATTCATAATTGTTCCAAATGGAAATTACTGCAAATGCTAAAAGAACAGTCAACAATGTTCCAATCTGTCTGATATAAATATTAGCAATAGAAATGTCTTCAAATAGAATAAAGTAGCCCGATAAAAATTTTCGGGTAAACAGTAAACCTGCAATTGAAACGGTAGCGGTTACTATAACAACGAGTATTGTAAAAATCCATGGCGAAAGACTAAAAAGAAAATTCATGATTTCAGAATTATTAAAAGTTGCATTTAAAGTTAACCTTTTATATTAAGTCAATCAATATATTCTTCAAAAAAACCGGCTAAGAGTATTTGAAAAAAGGCTCAGATAGTTTATTCTCCATTAGTATTCTTGAAATTACCTTATCAACTATAAGTATAAAAACACCGGGATTAAACGAAAAAGAGACGAAAAAGAGACATCTGTTATCCATTCAAGTGACTTTAATCATAAGAAAAAGTCCTCGATCTCTTTACTATTGTACACGAAAATCTACCTTCTTATGAAATCGCACACCCTACAACTTTCAATTTTAACTCTTAGCTTAAGTCTTTTATTTTCCTGTACAGGAGGTGATACTTCTCAAAATTCAGGAACTCAGGCGACAGACAATTCTTCTTCAGAATCAAACGCACAACAAGCTGATGTGAAGGATGATCTTTCACAACCCAATGTTGTTAAAGTAGCCATTGGCTCTAAAGATCACACGACATTGGTTGCTGCTGTTCAGGCTGCTGATTTGGTCAATGCACTATCCAACAACGGACCTTTTACCGTATTCGCTCCAACGAATGCAGCGTTTGACGCATTACCCGCAGGAACTGTTGATGGATTACTTAAGCCTGAAAATAAAAATAAGTTAGCAGACATTTTGCAATACCATGTCTTCGT
>JAYSPU010000260.1:0-6346 GCA_043721935.1 Bacteroidota bacterium
GATTTTAATTTTTGTGAACGCAAATATCTTCCGATTTCAATCAGCGCAGCTGCTCCGCTGGCATTGTCATCTGCTCCATTGTGAATTGCCCGTTCTCCTCGGTAAAGTGATCCTTCGTCACCATAACCTAAATGATCGTAGTGAGCACCGATTACCACCGTACGATCACTTTTATTATCAATGAAGCCAATAACATTGTGACCGGTTCGTGTTATTTTTTCAATCTCTGCTCCCATCGTGCAATTGGTAATGACACTATCAAGTAAAAGTGATCTTGCAGATTCTTTTGCAAACAAAACAGGAATGCTAACAGGTGTTGTATGAATGTTCCAATCGGCTTTCGGAACATCAATGGACGTATCACTGTTGATGAAAATAATTCCCGATGCACCTTTGGAAATAGCCAGATCAATTTTTTTCCGCAAGTCTGTCCAAGCACTGTACTTACTATGCGGATTATTACCATCCGGTGTTCCATATTCCATTAAAAAAATTCGCTTCGAAATATTAACTTTGAATTTGTAATCGTCCAATCCGAGTGCTGGATCAGAAATACCATAACCAACCTTTGTGATGTATCCTGTGAAAACACCATTTCCAGAATACGGTAATGGATAAAAATCTTTATCACGTTTAAAGATGCTTGAGTTGACAATTAATTGTGTGCTGCTTCCAAAAGTAGCTCCTGCTGAAAATGTAAATTCCTGAATAAATCCTTTTTCACCCTTAGGCTTTAGTCCGATCGACTTAAATTGTCTGATCAGATATTCATACGACTTTTTTTCGCCTTCCATACCCGTCTCTCTTCCTTCAAAAGCATCACTAGCCAGGGTTTGAATGTGTTTACGAAGTGCAGTTTTTAACTGATCATCAGTATAAACAACTTGTCTGGAAGGTGCACAAGCGACTAAGAGAGTAATAAAAGCAACAAGGAGTTGGCGACGCATAAGGAGAGTTATATATTCGGTTGAAATAAAGTGCAAATTAAAAAATACCAGTCGTTGAATCTATTATTTTTGCAGTCAATGATTTCTTTTCCTATAAATACGCAATTCAAAAAACGCCATCTTCCGGTTTTCGTAAGTTTGATTTGCATGTTAAGCTTTACCGGCTGTGGATCAGCAGTTTCCTTTTTCCGTCTGAGCGGACCTGAAAAATGTTGGGTATTTAAGCATCCATTTGTTGCCGGCAAAGCAAGAAAAATTACGATTGAAGCTAGAAATCAAAGTAAAACAATGGAAAGTGATAAGCGATTAGATGGCGATCCTGATGGTGGTCAGGTTGACGCATTTCGTCATTCTTATTGGTTGGCTCGTTTAACACAACAAATGAAAACAGAAAAAGCACTTGCACTTGGAGTCGCTCATGAAAAAAATGCGCGGAAAAATTTTGAAAAGAAAAAAGCTGTAGAAGAAAACTCTGTTCAGGATTCCATAGCCTCTGCCATGGATCTTTATAATAATTCAGTCGGCGCACGAGTTGGAAGCAACAATAAAACATTGCAAATAGAGCCATTGAAGCAGCTTTTGGTTGATTTGATCCTCAAAGGAGAGATGAAAAAAATCCTCAAGTCGCCTTCCGGACAGCCTTTAGACTGCCATCGGATCATACTTGACTCCACAGAATATGTGAATAAATGGAATAATTCCCGCTGCCTGATTTTTTCAAACCAATAAGGTTGAAAAGATACGTTGCGCTTCATAATTAGCGGAGGATTATAAATATCTTTACAGCCTGTAACACTCTATTCTGACAAAGAGTAAAACCTCTATCCTTTCCTGCAGCTGAAACATGTACAAAAACCTGATACTTTACATCTTGTTATTTCTTTTCACAACAACTGTCTCCGGACAGATTGTGATCAATGAAATGATGAGCAATAACCAATCGACCATCATGGATGAAAATTCCGATTTCTCCGATTGGGTTGAGTTATATAATGCCGGAGCCGTCACGGTTAATCTGGCTGGATTTCATCTAAGTAATGATCCTGATAGCTTAAGCAAATGGACTTTCCCTTCAAAGAACATTGCTGCCGGTCAGTTTCTATTGGTTTGGTGTTCCGGAAAAAACAGAACAGGAAGTAATTTACACACTAATTTCTCTAACAGTTCACAGGGAGAAACAATTTACCTGGTCGATTCCGGAGAAGTCATTATTGATAACATTGCAGGAGTCTTTCTTCCGGCAGATATTTCCTATGGTCGACTTCCTAATGGAGATCTGAATCTGCAATTACTTTCGAGTCCATCGCCAAGAATTTCCAATAACCTTGCGACAGCATTGAACGGATTGATTTACACTGCACCAATTTTTAATTTACAAGGCGGAGTTTATGCAAATGCACAAACGATTGAGTTGTCGCATGTAGATTCAACAATCACCATTCATTATACACTTGATGGATCAGATCCAAAAGAAACTGATTCCGTTTATACAGGACCGTTCACAGTACAAAGCCGAACAGGAGATACGAATACGTATTCAATGATACGTACGGCTTACCAGGTACATTCCTGGTTATTCGACTGGCGTCCCCCGGTTGGAAACGTTTTTAAAATAACTCCTGTACGTGCCCGTGCTTTTAAATCAGGATATGCACCGGGACCGATCAACACTCAAACGTATTTTATTGATCTGAACATGGCGACACGTTATGGAAATTTGCCATTGATCTCAATCGTATCAGATCCGAAAAATTTATTCAATGATACGACCGGAATTTATGTTCCCGGACTTTCTTATCAGCCCGGAACTTTTCGTGCAAATTATTACAATCCGTGGAGTCGACCGGCGAATATAGAAATGTATATGCCAACCGGACAAACAGCCTTCAACAGCAATTTTAAAATCAGTATTAACGGACAAAGTTCACCATCTAGTCCGCACAAAGGAATAAATGTCAATGCAACTTCTGATTACGGAACAAGTAAAGTAAATTATCCGCTTTTTGAAAACACAACAGGTACGGCGAAATACATAACCAGCTTTGATAAAGTAAAATTCAGAGCCTGGGGAAGCGACCGCGCGAAAGCATTATTACGCGATGCATATTGTGCATCCTTTATGACAAAGACTGATATGGATATTGAAGCATACCGACCGGTTGTTGTCTTTATCGATGGAGAATATTGGGGACTGCAAGAGCTGCGCGAACGAAATCGTGATCCGGAATATTACAATGAGCATTATCTGATCAACGATAAAAATCCGGGAATTGATTTAATTGAAGGAGGAGGAAATACTGCAACCAGTGGAAATGCCAATCACTGGAATGCCATGATTAATTTCATAAATGCAAATCCGCTGTTGGATTCCGCAGCGTATGCTTATGTAAAAACCCAAATGGATGTAAACAGTTTTACCTTGAATTTTATGCATTCCATTTATTTTTCAAGGTCAGACTGGCCTGATCAGAATGAAGCGAAATGGCGACCGCGCACTGCTGATGGAAAATGGAAATGGATACAATGGGACATGGATAATACGACAGCATTTTATTTGAACCCGTGGTACGACATGTTTACACAAGCCATCAACGGGAATCGCGGCTATGGTCCGAGTAGTTTATTAGTTTCATTATTAGCTTCCGATGAATTCAAAAACAACTTCATCAATCTTTTTGCTGACTGGATGAACACAGAATTTCTACCGCCATTTGCACAAAACCGTGTTGATGAAATGAAAAATGTACTAGCACCTTACATGCAAGAAATGAAAGAGCGTTGGGATGCAAATTACAACTGGACAGCACAAACGGATAGTATGAAATGGTGGGTAAATTTACGTCCGCAATTTTGCAAGCAACATATTCTTTCTCACTTCTCTTTAACATCAACTGAAAACTTAACGTTGGATGTGTCTGATACTGCAAAAGGTAACATTCGTGTCAACACTATTTTATTGAACGAAAACACAACACGAATTACTCCACAAACATTTCCATGGACAGGCCAGTACTTCACACAAGTTCCTGTTCCTGTAACAGCTATTGCAAAACCGGGCTATACATTTTTATACTGGCTTCCGGGAGGAGATACCAATCAAACACTTTCATTAAACTTAACAGCTAACACTTCTCTGACGGCTATTTTCGATACTGATCCGAATTATGTTTATGAAGCAACGCCTGTCATCAATGAATTGATGTCGTCTAATACTTCTGCTGTAGCAGATAATTATGGAGAGTATAACGATTGGATTGAAATCTACAATCCGAATACAGACACATTGGACTTAGCCGGTTATTATTTAACGAATACACTTGTACTTCCTACACAATTTAAATTGGCCATCGGCAATGACAGTACAAAAATTCCCGGTGGCGGACACTTATTAATTTGGATGGACAGAGATGTATCTCAGGGAGCTTTACATTCAAATTTTAAATTGAATTCGTCCGGAGCTTTCATTGCATTATTTTCACCTAATGGACAAACGCTAATTGATTCCATCCGATTCAACGCAATTGCAACCGATGTAAGTTATGGCCGACGATACGATGGTGCTGCTGATTGGAAATTATTTTATCCATCAACACCTGCTGCAACAAACTGGACATTCACTTCCGAAGTGATTTTGATCAATGAAGTGCAAACGATCAATGGTTCAACGTATGCTGACAACTATAATGAATACGATCAGTGGATAGAACTTTACAATCTGAATACAGACACGTTGGATTTAGCAGGATGGTATCTTTCAAACATTGATTTGAATCCGAAATTGTTTCGCTTTGCAAATGGCAATGATTCAACGAAGATAGCACCAATGAGTCACATGATCATATGGGCCGATGCAACTCCTGTTCAAGGAGTTCGTCATACCAATTTTACACTTGGCATAAATCCATCGTGTGTTACATTGAGTAAACCGGATGTTGCATTCTCTGACTCTGTCTGTTATCCGTTACTATCGATTGATAATTCATATGGTCGCACAGCAGACGGAGCAGCAACATTTATGACTTTCGGGCGACCGACACCGGATTCCATCAATGCCGATCTGAATATTTCTGTAGAGGTTATTCATGGATCAGTAAGTATTACAATCTCACCGAATCCGATCCACCAAGGCAAGGTCAGGATCAGTCAGCCCATTACATTTTCGCTAATTGATATGTATGGCCGCACCCTTGCACATTTTAAAAAGACCGGTGAATTCGATGTTAGCGGAATGGCAAAAGGACTCTATTTGCTGAAAGTTGACAATGGAACTGTAATTCGGTTGATTGTACAATAGATTTTATTTCGATTCTTCAATAAAAATTCTGAGAAAGAACGTTTGAACAATAGATTAGAAGATCTTTTTTTTACTTTTATGGTTATAATCCATAACCATGAAGTACGCATCGATTGACTCCAAACTGTTTATTGAAAACAGAAAGAAATTTTCATCCAATCTTTTAGCAGATTCCATAGCTATTTTTCATTCGAACGATGAAATGCCACGCAGCGGTGATCAGAATTTTCAATTCCGCCAACAACCTGATTTATTCTGGTTAACAGGAATTGATCAGGAAAGAACAATTTTCGTTACTGCACCTAATCATCCACTCATTGAATACAGAGAACTTTTATTTATAAGAAAAACAAACGAACATATTGCAGTTTGGGAAGGACATAAATACACCAAGGAAGAAGCACGCGCAGCGAGCGGAATTCAGTTGGTGTATTGGGAAGAAGAGTTTGCTTCACTGCTTCCTGTGTTAATGCATCATTCTAAAAATGTGTATTTGAATTTAAATGAGAACGATCGCTTTGCAACAGAAGTAGAATACAGAGATGAGCGTTATGGAAAAGGAATTCGAGCAAAATATCCTGATCACAGTTACAATCGTTCTGCTGTAATCATGGCAAGATTACGCGCGGTAAAATCAGAGCCTGAAGTAAATTTAATTCGCGAAGCAATTGACATTACGAACAAAGCATTTCACCGCGTAATGAATATTCTTCAACCCGGAGTAATGGAATATGAAATTGAAGCAGAAATAATTTCAACCTTCATTCGTAATCGTGCAAACGGACATGCTTACTATCCGATCATTGCCAGTGGTGGAAGTGCATGTGTTTTACATTACACAGAAAACAATAAAGAATGTAAAAACGGCGATTTGATTCTTATGGACTTCGGTGCAGAGTATGCAAATTATGCAGCAGACATGACAAGAACAATTCCTGTAAATGGAAAATTCAGTCCGCGCCAAAAAGATGTTTACAATTCCGTTCTCCATGTCATGCGTGAAGCAACGAAATTATTAGTTGTTGGCAATACGATTCCCCGTTATCACGAAGAGGTGGGAAAAATAATGGAAGAGGAATTAATTAAATTAGGATTGTTGAATGCC
>JAYSPU010000261.1:0-5376 GCA_043721935.1 Bacteroidota bacterium
ATGGAGTCGATTTTGCGGTTGACGAAGAGATGATTTAATATTCTTCCAAACAGACCACCCGGAATTTCATAGTGCAGAATGTCCGTCATTTCTGTCCCATCTTCAGTCGATTTAAAATGGTGTTGGTGATGCCATAATGAGTAAGGACCTTTTCGTTGTTCGTCAACAAAAAAATCCGGCGATTGAACCTGCGATATCTCAGTCACCCAAGTCATTGTAATATTTAAAATAGGGGAAACTGAATACGTGATCATTTGTCCTGGATAGGTTTGTTGGCTATCAATACCGGAGCGGATCTGGAAATTCATTTCTTTAGGTGTAATAATGGATAAATTTTGTGGATTGCTGAAGAAAGTCCATGTCTGGTCAATCGTCAATGGCAACTGTTGCTTGAAGGTTTTTCTATAGATCATCGTTTTTGCTTAACAACCATTTTTCGATATTGTTCATTCAATACTTACATTTGAGAAAAATAAAACTATGACCGCCAGAGCCGAAGCATTTGAACGACTTGCCACTATTATGGATAAACTTCGGGCTGAATGTCCATGGGATAAAAAACAGACTATAGAATCACTTCGTCATTTAACTATAGAAGAAACGTTTGAGTTGGCCGATTCAATAATAGACAATGACATGATTGCTATTAAAAAGGAGTTAGGCGATCTGCTTCTTCATATAATATTCTATGCAAAAATCGGAGATGAAAAAAAAGCATTTGACATTACTGACGTGATTAATAGCCAGTGTGAAAAATTAATTTTTCGTCACCCGCACATTTATGGTGATGTAAAAGTAAAAGACGAAGAAGAAGTAAAACGTAATTGGGAAAAACTGAAATTAAAAGAAGGAAATAAATCGGTACTCGATGGCGTGCCACGTTCTTTACCTGCAATGGTAAAGGCCATGAGGATTCAGGAAAAAGCGCGAGGTGTCGGATTTGATTGGGATGAACCGGCACAAGTTTGGGAGAAAGTAGAAGAGGAGATTGGAGAATTTCACGAAGCAGTTGAAAGTGGAAAAAAGGAAGAAGCCGCCGAGGAGTTTGGTGATGTATTATTCAGCCTGATTAATTATGCACGATTCCATGACATCAATCCGGAAGAAGTTTTAGAGCGTACCAATAAAAAGTTTATTCATCGCTTTCAATACCTGGAAGAAAGTGCAAAAGCTGCCGGAAAGAATTTGCCTGATATGTCATTGGAAGAAATGGATGTATATTGGAATGAAGCAAAAAAGAAAAAAATGTAATTTCATTTTCAATCATATTCCCGGAGTTTATTTTTTATTGAAATATCATTCGTAAAAAACCGATACAAAATATAGAATTGGTTGTTCTGTTTTTGCAAAATTCGAATATCCTTTAGGTTAAATAATTTTAAAGAATAAATTGTGATTCAAGTTGGTAATAAAGCACCTGATTTCAACGTTTTCGATACAGAACGAAATGAGGTTTCATTGGGTACTTTCAGAGGTAAAAAAGTAGTTTTGTTTTTCTTTCCAATGGCATGGACAAGTACGTGTACGAAGCAATTGTGTGCTCTTCAGGAAGACTATAAATCTTATTCAGATCTCAATGCTGTAGTAGTTGGTGTTTCTGTCGATACCATTTTTGCATTAAAACGATATGCAACAGATTATCATATCGGATTTCTTTTACTTTCTGATTTCAATAAGGAGATGATTCATTCCTACGACATCGTCCATCATGATTTTATTCTGGGTTATAAAGATGTGGCAAAGCGCGCAACATTTATTATCGATGAAGAAGGAATCATTCGTTTTGCTGAAGTACTAACTAATATTGGAAGTCTTCCTGACATAGACGCAATCAAAAAAGTGTTGAGCGCAACAAAGGCGATTTGAAAGGAAATGCCGACCGGTACTATTTAACTAAGCAAGGCCATTCCTGCGCCTACTAAAATGATAACTAACTTTAAATAATTGAATCGGTGTCCCTGATCAGATTCAAAAAGTATAGTAGTGGAAATATGCAGAAAAATTCCGATCACGATGCCCATGACACGATCAAAGAAAAGGTCAAGATTTGCAATGGGAAGATGATCTAGTAATCCTGTAGACAGCGCGCCAAGAGGTGCCATCACTCCAAAAATCATGAGGTAAATAAAAGCAACGGATCGGTTGACACCTGATTGGAGAAGCATGCTCATCAAAGCAATAGCAACCGGAATGTGATGCAAGATGATACCGGCTAATAAAGAGTTTCGGGTCGATTCATCAGCAAAGCGTTGAACCAATGGCATTCCTTCCAGAAAACTGTGCAGACACAAGCCAATCATGACGCCGTATGGAAATGCGGCATTTTGTTTTTTATGAATGTGAACATGTCCGTGTTCAATACCTTCAGAGAATACTTCAAGTATGATCTGAAGGAAAAAACCAACAAAGATGTAAATGCCGATTGAGTCTTGTCCTGACCTGTAAATTTCCGGAATGAGATGTAAGACAGTCAATGCAAACAGGTACGCACCGCTAAAGGAAAGCAGAAGTTTGAGGAACTTCGGATTAATCGTTTTGAATGCAAAAACTGTTGAACCGCTGGCAACGATTGTGATGAACAATAGAAAATACGCGAGCATTTGCATGAGCTATACTATTTTTTTGAAACAATAATTAATCGGTCTGAATGATCAGGATCAAATGGATCGAGGTGATATGAGCCAAAGGTTTCAATAATGGTTAAACCTGAAGACTTGAAGTATTCTTTGAAAACTTCCGGCTGAGTTAAAACTAATTGTTCTTCGAAGTGAAAATTTTGTCCCAGATCAGTGAACTCAATTGTTTTCTTTATAAGGTTGTTTTCAATTTTCTTTTGAATGTGAAAAACAATACCATCAATTTCTTTTATTATTTCAGAAGGTCCTGCATTCAGAATTTTATGCGCGTTGAAATAGTCGAAGACAAAAATTCCGCCCGGTTTGAGAGCCGTAGCATTTGCCATTAGGCATCGTAGATTATCCCTGTCTTTTTCAAAATAACCAAAACTGCTGAATAGATTCAGAACGAAGTTAAAATAATTAACTCTGAATATTTCACGCATGTCATGCACAAAAAACTCGAGTCTTTCCTTTTCGAACTGTTTATCATAGAGAATACTGTTTTCGGAAAGATCAAAACCCGTTACGTTAAAGCCTTTATTGAAAAGGTGAACAGCATGACGACCACGGCCACATGCAACATCGAGTATTCTGGCGTTTGGAACCGGTTTCAGGTGATCGATAAGTCGATCCAGAAAAGACTCTGCTTCTTGTAAATCACGGTCCTTATAAAGAATGTGATAGTAGACCGAATCGAACCAGGTTTCAAACCATTCCTTTTTATCGTCGGCGTCGTGAACGACCGGCCTTACCGCTGAAATCATGTTGGGGCTAAAGTACAAATATAGTCGTTAGGTGGTTTACTAACTGTAAACAGTAAACTGTTTCTGTAACTGTATACTTTATTAAGTATCAAGTATTAGCAATTAGGTAATTAGGATTCAGGACGTTAGTGTATAAATCTATTCTGTATTCAGTATTCTAACTACAGAATACTGAATACAAATTACATTAAAAACCCATCAATAAAGTTCTTATTTTTGACGCCAACGTTATGAGCAAAAAACACAGATCTCCCCACCGTTATCGTAAGCAGAAGCGTGCAGCTCCCGGAACAGCACCCGGTGTAATTTCAGTTCCGGAAGATGCTCTTGTATTGACTGCGAGAACTATTATGTACAATGAACAGTCCATTACTGAGACTGAAATCAAGACGACAGCTGAGATCAAAGAACAACTTGAAAAGTATCCGAATCATATTCATTGGTTTGATGTAAAAGGTTTTAAGGATAAACCTTTTTTGGAAAGAATGGGTGACTTATTCGGCATATTAAGATTGCAAATGGAGGACGTAGTCAACGTTTATCAACGTCCAAAAATGGAATTATATGCCGGTTATGTTTTTTTTATATCCCGGGTTTTACAACAAGCTCATGGTCACATACAGAACGAACAGCTTAGTATTTTTCTGGGAAAAAATTATGTCATCACCTTTCAGGATGAATACGAAGATGTACTAGATCCTGTCAGGGATCGAATACGTCATGGTAAAGGCTACATGCGGAAATCTGGCGCTGATTACTTAGTCTATTCTTTAATGGATGTCGTAGTGGATAATTACTATCCAATCCTGGAGCAAGTAGGAGATCGGTTAGATGAATTGCAGGATGAATTAATCAATAAGCCAACACGGGATACATTAAATCAAGTGCTGGAAATTAAACGTGAATTAATCATGCTACGTCGAATTATCTGGAGCGAGCGTGATAAAATGAATGATATCCTGCGATCTGAATTACCGGAAATTAGTGCAGCAACCAAAGTATATTTCCGCGATACATACGATCATTGTATTCAACTACTTGATTTAGTCGAGAGTTACAAAGAAGTCACGGCTTCTCTCATGGATGTTTATCATTCGTCGCTCAGTAATCGGATGAATCAAGTAATGAAAGTGTTGACCATCATTTCTACCATCTTCATTCCATTGACCTTTATAGTCGGTGTGTATGGAATGAACTTCTCCCAGAAAGATCCGGAAACCGGGCAGTTTTTTCCGATGAATATGCCTGAACTATATGCTCCATACGGATATATATCGGTCATCGTTGGAATGATTATCATTGTAGTCTTACAATTAGTATTTTTTTACAGAAAAGGTTGGTTAGATAAAAACTGAAATGCAAACAAATAAAAAAAATACACCCTTCGTTGCTAAAACTTCTTTCGGGTTTGAACAGATTCTCGGAGAGGAATTACTGCAAATAGGTGCTCAGAATATTAAAGCCGGATTTCGTGCCGTTCATTTCGAAGGCGATCAGGAAGTGATGTACAAAGCGAATTTATATTCTCGTGTTGCCTTGCGGATTTTAAAACCGATCGCTTCGTTTCCTGCAAATACTGAGCAGCAGTTATACGATGGAATAAAAACGATTCGCTGGGATCAGTATCTCACAAATGATGATACAATTGCAGTTGACGGAGTTACGGTGAAATCAAAAATCACACACTCCTTATACATTGCATTGAAAACGAAAGATGCAATTGTCGATCAGTTCCGTGAGAAAACAGGTGTACGTCCCAATGTTGATCTCGATTTCCCGACTGTTCGTATCAACGTCCATCTTTCATCGGATGTAGCCAATGTTTCCATCGACAGTTCAGGCGAGTCATTGCATAAAAGAGGATATCGTCAGGAGCTAGGTGAAGCACCATTGAACGAAACATTAGCAGCCGGAATGGTTTTGTTGTCGGGTTGGGATGCACAAAGTCCGCTCGTCGATTTAATGTGTGGTAGCGGAACTATTCTCGTTGAGGC
>JAYSPU010000262.1:0-2468 GCA_043721935.1 Bacteroidota bacterium
GATAAGGTTTTACTTCCAAGTACAAAATAACACCAATCATTGTTTTGTTTTGGTTATTTATCCTGCGTCGTGGAAATGAGGCAGGTTTTTTTATGTCAAAAAAAATGCCTGAAGGTATCAGGTATTTCAAGGCTTTAAAATCACTTTGGATTGGTTGCCGATTTTGTTTGATGTTCTTTAAACCTTTTATCAGGTGTTCCATCTTTCTTAAGATGCTTATTCTGTTTATAACGACGATCAACTGTTTCATCTTTTTTTACGGGAGCCGCCGTTTGTTTCATTTCTGTCGCAGAAGGCTTATTCGATTTAGCAGCTCCTGTTTTTGGTTTTGCCGAAGTGCTGGCCGGAGTTTGTGCAAAACCGATACTTGTTACCAGGCTTAACAACAGTAAACCCCATTAATTTTTTCATGGTGTTTTTTATTTAAGCTTTGAAGCTCACATTAGTCAATGACAATTTTATGAAAATAAACTTAAAGATTGCTTAATTCTAAAAACATCACAACTCTTTCAAATGAAAAAATGAATTGATTGTTTAAGTAAAATTGATTTTAGCAGATGCACCTCTTCGCTGAAAACCGGCTTTCGTAATTGAAAACAAAATTGCAAGTGCTTTATGAAGTGGTCTGTTTCAGTTAATCTATCCCAATAATGAAGAGACTGCACAACGTGTCCAGTCTCTTTAATTTCAGTGTATTCTTTAATTTTTAATAAATTTTTGTTGATTCAATCCTACTCGAATTGTATATAATCCAACAGGAAGCGAATTAACATCAACCGAGAAGGTAAATGATTTATCTGTTTTTCCGGACATTACTTTTCTTCCTATTATATCTACAACTTCAAAATCAACATCAAGATTTTTTGAAGAAGAAATTATCAGGTATGTCGACGATGGATTTGGATAAACTTTAAATCCGGCTGGAGACGAGTGATTATCTACAGATTGCAAATTACATGGATCCAATAAATCGGTAACCGTAAATAGTTCAGACGAAATAAATCCGCCTGTACCGCGTGGAACAAAAACCGAAAAATTACCCAATGCTGTAACTGCAAGGCTTTGTGTTGTATCACCAGTAGACCAAATATATTGAGCATGGCCACTATCAGCTATCAGATAGTATTGTCCATTGAAAAAGTCACAGGTAATTTGTGGACGATTCAATAGCCATGGCAAGGTTGGGAAATTGAAACTTCGATATGAAATCAATGAATCTGGAAATACAATTTCAAATACTTTGTTTTGCAATGAATCTACCACATTAAATACAATTGGAGTTGGAAGAAGATTTCCATAATCAGTCAATGTATTTCCATTCTGTAATCGTTGTGTATTTCCTTGCGATCGACTCCATTCTCCGGGAGCTTCTCTATGACTCCATACTAAAGTAGCAGTCATATTTATTTCATCCAACTCATACTCTTTTGAACTTGCAAAATGAAAAGAATTACCTCCTCTACCATTATCAAATAAAGTTAAGTTCCCGTTTTGAATTCTACGACAATCGTGTTGAGCTATGAATTGCATCGTATCACCGATAAATATAAAATCGTTTGCTTTCCCTCCAAATCTCCATACGATAGAACTGTCGCTTCTGTTAATCTTAGTAATCTCATTGAAATGTCTGCTAGACACCAGAAAGTTTCCATCGTAATCCATTTCAACTGCATTCGAATGTGTCCAGTCAACAATCGTGGTATCAGTTAACCAAAATTCATCGACATCATCAAATGCAAAATGATCCACTGAATGCCATTCGAAGACTACGTTTTTCATCGAATCCAATTCCTGAAGCACAAATCCCCGGACAACACAATTTACACTACCTGGTGTTCCATTACGTAAAAAGATGTGAAAGCCACTCAAGTCTCTGACTACATCTTCCATTCCCAAAAGCAAATAATGATTTTGAGGCAACACTTGCAGATCATGCAAATCGAATACTACTCCATTTCCGGTAGTAATCGAATCTACTACGGTGAATGTACTATCCATTAGATAAAACAATCCACTTCCAATATAAGACATCATTCCATTGGGTTGAACTTTAAAATCTCCTGCAAAATAACCGGGAGCATTTCTGACATACACCACATTTCCGGCTCCATCTAATATCATTTGATGTTGCGTTCCTGATGGGTAAAGTGGATAAGCAGATAATTTGTACGGACAGAAAAAATAATAGCCTGTTGACTGAACAGAGTCATATTCCGTTACATTAAATGGAGGATACGGTTGAGCAACTTGTCCAAACGATAAAGTTGCAAATATCATAGTTACAAATAATAAAGTAAAGTTCTTCATGGATCTATTTTTTAAGATGCAGAAGATACTTTTTTTTATTTAAAGAAAAAACTAATTATAGATAGCGCACAAATTCTTCATTTTTAGAACTAAATTTTAGTGTGCCTCATTTACTTTTCAATAATCAATTGCAAATTCTCTACTCTCTCATTATTAATTAA
>JAYSPU010000263.1:0-2484 GCA_043721935.1 Bacteroidota bacterium
GAAAAGGTCAGGGCGCAGTCTTTCATTTTTCAAAATCATTCTGATCCTATTTAATAATACCTAATCATTCATTTTACGTTATCTTTGGAACGATCAATCGAAATAAAGTTCTCACTATATGTTTCCGAATATTCCATTATTAAAAAACACAGACACTCCACACTTCTTTCTTTTAGCCGGACCATGTGTAGTTGAAGGAGAAGAAATGACGTTTCGGATTGCTGAACGTTTAAAAACGATTACTGATCGTCTGAAAATTCCTTTTGTATTCAAAGCGAGTTATAAAAAAGCAAATCGCACGCGAGTTGACTCTTTCACAGGAATTGGAGACGAAGCTGCATTAAAGATTTTACAAGCAGTACGTGAACGTTTCGGAATTCCCGTAGTAACAGACATTCACGAAAGTATGGACGCAGCAATTGCTGCACCGTATGTTGACGTTTTACAAATCCCTGCTTTCCTTTGTCGGCAAACTGAATTATTACTAGCTGCAGCAGCTACAGGAAAAATAGTAAACATAAAAAAAGGACAATTTCTTTCAGGCGAATCAATGAAGTATGCTGTTGACAAAGTTCGCAATGCAGGAAATCCAAATGTAATGTTAACAGAGCGCGGAAATTTTTTCGGCTATCAGGATCTGGTAGTAGATTTTCGATCTATTCCGGAAATGAAAAAGAATAATGTTCCTGTTATTCTTGATATCACACATTCCTTGCAACAACCCAATCAAACAACCGGTGTAACCGGCGGCCGACCTGAATTAATCGGTTTGATTGCAAATGCAGGAATTGCCTGTGGTTGTGATGGTATTTTTGTAGAGACACATCCTGATCCTGCAAATGCAAAATCTGATGGAGCAAATATGTTACATCTGGATAAGATTGAAGAAATGCTTACAAAACTTTTAAGGATACGAGCTGCAATACTTTAATCGGATGTTAAATCTTATGGAGAAAAATTAATTAATTACAATTTTCTTTCTCATCACTACTCCATTTTCACTTGTAAGTTCAAGAATATATAAGCCTGAAGAAAGATCGTTCAATTGAACTTGCGATTTAATGGCTGCAGGTTTTGTCTCGTAGATTAAACTCCCCGCATAGTTGAATAATCGAATGGTTGCCAATGATGCGCCGCCATCAACCTGAACAGTAAAATTACCATGACTTGGATTTGGCCACACAGAATAGGACGGATTGGCATTTATTTCGTCAACTTTTATAACAGTTGTAGCCGAAGAAAAAAGAACGTGATCTGTTTTTACCAGAAGCACACTCATTAATCCCGGTCCATACGTATTCGTTGTACCTATCAAAGCATAACCTCCATCGTTTACTAATGCTGAATGATAACAGTATTCATTACCGATATAACCATACGTATTACCGTCAATGTAACTACCGACAGATGTAAATTTTGCCATTTGGAAATCTATGTTTCCTGCACCGGTTGTTGAAGTAAATCCTGTGAAAATAATTGTATCGTTTTGAATTAAAATATTCGTGATCTCATCTCTTCCGGATTTTCCGGTAAAAAGAACAAAAAATATTTCTACATTATTCTCATCATAACGAGCTAGTCCCTGATCGATGTTTAATGAATCACGATCTTTTACCGTCATTCCAACAACAACATCTCCATTGGAAAGCAAATTAACAGAAGTGAAAGACTCCCATCCTACTGTATCCACAGTTCGTGTCCAAATAGGATCTCCTGATGTATCTATATAAGAAAGAAACGCATCTGTCATGCCATTTAAAACCGGAGTCCTTTGTCCACACACAAAATAATTTCCATCAGAGCGAACAACAAGTTGCAACAATTCCAGTTGCCCGGGCATTTGCAGAAACTTATCCCACAATATTGTTCCATTCCGATCGAACTTTGTCATCCATCCAACTAAATTTCCACTTCCTGATCCATAACTTTTGCCAATGGCAATAAAATTTCCATCCGGAGTTGCTTTCACATCCTGATAAAAATCCCAATCGGAAGTTCCTGTTGTTTTCGCCCAGATAATAGTTCCCACTGAATCCAGTAAAACCAGATACCCATCGTAATCATTCGTTGCTGAAGCGCTGTTTGTATAACCTGCAATGAGAATCGATTTATCAGCCAACTCTAATAATGCATTTCCACGATCAATAGATAATCCGCCAACATTTGTATGAAAAATAAAATTTCCCACACTATCTGTCTTGATCAGATAAACATCTGTCTGACTACTCTGATATGTTGCAACAGAACCACAAATCAGAAAACCATGATCAGCTGCTTGCACAATCTGATATCCTGCATTCAACGATCCAAGTCCGTACGTATGTCTAAAAGTTCCTTGTCCGTTGGAAAAAGAAAAGCCAATGAAACTTAGAAAAACTGTTAGGAGAAATTTATTCATCACACCTGTTTGGTTTAATATTAATACGACTTGCAGATTTCATTAAAGTATTATCACAATTGACCTCAAGATACAGAATATAGCTA
>JAYSPU010000264.1:0-5659 GCA_043721935.1 Bacteroidota bacterium
AACTGGTAGGCACAGAAGATGGAGTCCAATTTGAACTTGTACTCCAATCTGAATTTCCACCATTCCAAGTATAGTTATTAGCTAAAGTTTGAAAGCTAGATAAAATTAAGAGTATAAAACTCCGTAAAAAAAATTTGAGATCCATAAGTGGAGAGGCTAGATGTATTAGTAAAATAATATCGGTTCAGAGTAGGTTCCGTTAAAAAATTCAATTTTCAATTCACCTCTTGGAAAAAGTAAATGTTCATGTAAACCTAGATCCAAAATAATACTAAAGCCGTTCCTAGAATAATTACAACCATCAGAAAATGGTCCGTAATCATCAAAAGCGAAAATTCTAGAAAATTCAGGATTTAGAGAATCTAAATTGTCCTTCAAAGAAGTTATTAAATAGTGTGGTGAAAGAGTATCAGAAATTGTAATGAACATCTTACATGAATAAACGGTTGAATCGTTAATCGTCGGAACACCTGTTGAATCAATATTATTGAGAACAGGTGTTGATTCAACCTTCATGTCAACGATCGGAGATATCCCTCGACTCAATCCGGTATTCAAAAGAATTAAAAATAAAATCGAATAAAATATTTTCATGATAAAGTGTATATAATTAATTTCACCTCAAAAATAAGCTTTATTTTCTTTTAATGAGGACAATCCAAGGAATAATAAAATATACTGTTGCTGTTATCTTGAGAGAAATGGTAATGGTATTTTTCTCTCCACTCCCCTGGGTTCTGCCCAAATGGAGGGCATTGAAGCCAATCATCGTGAACAAAAGTGCCTTGTACACAAACATGATTAGTATGCCTCTGGTGAAGTACATATAATTTGAATCATTTTCATAGTTTTCTTTACGGGATAAAATCTCGTTATGGAAAATCAAAACAATTTATTTAAAAAAGTATTCACTAAAGAAGAAAAGGAGCATTATATTTCAAGGTGGTAGGCCGGCGGAAAATCGAAAATGAAGTTTGCTGCTGAAAATGGATTAAAATATTATACGTTTGTCAATTGGTGCCACACTTTGCTACCGTGCTCGGAAGAAAAAATTTCATGTTCTCCGGCTCACACGAAGGAGCACAACGTTCAGCAATGATTTATTCTTTTCTTGGCTCCTGCAAAATGAACAATGTGAATCCGAAAGAAGGGCTACCAAATATTTTACTCCGCCTTCCCGACACAAAAACTTCAGAACTGATCAACTTGCTTCCTTCAAACTGAAAAAAACAGTAAAGGATGCGAATTATTTTTTACTTTAGGTGCGTGGTTAACTGGAGGGATATCAACCAACAATAAAATAAAGATTTCAGGATACTTAATCAATAATCGCTGATAATCCACGATCAGACAAAGCATCGCGCATCGGCTTTAACTTGGTATAATCTCCGGACTTAACCGTACATCTTCCTTTATAATGAATAATGTAGGTGCATTGCTCAGCCTGAACACTATCGTGATTACAGACTTCTATGAGCGCTTCAATGACGAAGTCAAAAGTGTTTACATCGTCATTGTATAAAACAAGATCGCGAACACGAGCTTCTTTTACATCTTCTAGTACGATTTCATCTAATTCAATTTCCAGTGAATTCTTATATAGATCCATGCTTTCAGGGCTTATGATACCGTAAAAGTAAAAAAAAAATCCTTTTCCTACTTTTTTAATTCATCTGTAAGCGGAATCCTTTTGTTTCCCCGTAAAGGAACAATGAAGGCATCGGAAATACCTTTTGAAATAATTTCCTGTTTCAAGGCCTGGGCACATGCAAAGTCAGCACAATTACCGACATAAAAAATATGCAAACCACGGTCATCTGTTTGTTGAGTTATTCCTTTATCACTTACGCGAAGGAAGGCTTCCACTCTTTCAAACGGAACCATTTGGCGAAATGCTCCGAGCTGAACCTTATAAACAATAGTTTGATTGTCTTCTTCTACAACGGTCGGAGTTTCAACCGGAATATTTTTTTCAATTATAGAAGTTCTCAAACTCACATCTTGTTCAATCGGTTGTGTAGAAATTGGTAGTGTAGTTAATGGCAATGTAGAAGTTGGAAGTCTTGAAGAAGAACTTGCTGTATTCAGTGTTGATTTTTTAACGTTAAGTGAAGTCACTTCTCCTGCAGACACTTTCTTACCATTTTTATATGCAATAATAAAAGCATCTTTTACACCTGAGTTCACTGCGATTCGCTTGGCTGAATCTGCTGTAGCATAATAATCATAGACTCCATAAGTAAAACGGAATAGACCGGCTTTCATTGCTGTCGCTTCTATTGGCGTTAACGAAGCTAAAGCATTAGGAACAACTGATGAACGATACACACCGATTTGAACAGTATAAATAATTTCATCGATACCATCTGTTGTTTTGTTTTCAGAAACAGACTTTCCATAAAAACTTTCCTCGTCATTGTTATCTGTAACACGTGAAACAGGAGGTGTAATATTTATCGCACTCAACAAGGCCATTTCTTTAACTGCCTGACGTTGGTAAGAACTCTTCATTTCTTTATTGGTATTCAACATTGCATAAGCCTCATTCAAACCAATTCGCTCTCCATTAAAATAGGCTACGACAAATGCATCTTTAAATCCGGATACACGCATTTCCTTCATTACTTCATTTGCAGGATCAAACGTTTTAAACAAACCTACACAATACCGTATCCAACCCGGACGTGTACTTTCACCGGTGAGAGGCTGAACACCTTTAAAACGATCTGCACTTAGCGGAGTACGGAAAGCACCAATCTGCACCTTGAAGACAAGTCCTTCAGGCAATGAAACATCCATAGGAATTGGATTGCGCTCACTATAAACAGGCGACGCCGACCGACTGAATGAAGTAGTAGAAAATTCAGCAACAGCTTCAGAAGAAGGAGCAGGTTCATTTGCTAATTGTTCAGGAGTAACACGTAAGTCATCGGCCGGTTTGCTAAGGATTGATGATAAGGAACGATTTGATGAAAGAGACGGGCTAACAGTTGTTGGCGAAGCAGCCGGTATTACACTTGATTTATTATCAGCAAGAACCGGTGCTGATTTAATTTCCTCTTTTATAGTATTTAATTGAGCACTTAATTGCTTCGCTTCATTCGTACGTTTCTTTGCTTCTTTAAATTTCACCTCTGCCAGTTTTTCATTTTCAGCCGATTTCACCTTTAATTGATCTGCACGAAAAAGCATTTCTTTTTTTCGTATATCATCAATTTCAACATATGCTTTATCCAATAAAACCACTTCCGCATCTTTTTCTTCAGTAGCTTTTTTATTCAGATTAACTGCCTCAGCAAATACATCAATCGTTTCCACCTGTTTTGCAGTTACCTTTTTTTGCATTTTAACATATTCCGGATATTTAGGATGATTAATGTTTAATCCTGCAGCATCCAATTTTGCAGGCTTTTCTACGGCAGCAGTACTTGAAATGTCTTCTGTTCTAACAGCAGGTGGATTTGCAAATGCAAGTTCAGATCCGGAAGGACTTTTAACTGCAACATTTTTTTGAGAGGACAAATTAGTCGTTCCAACTGATGAATTAGAATTAGTGTTTTGCTGTTTAACAGTATTTGCTGTTGAAGAGGAAATAGTTGAAGCTGATATATTCTCAGACGAAGAAACAGTAGAAGCATTTCCGACTTTTGATTCAGACGAAATACTGTTGCTGTTAATTGGTTTATCATTTCGCGAAGCAACCGAGTTTAATTGAGAAACTTCTCCTTGTCTCGCTGATTCAATCCGAATAGCCATTACCTTTTCTTCAATCGAAGGATCAAGCTTCTTTGCATCCGTAAGTTGTTTTTGAGAATACTGCCATTGTTTTATAGACGATAGCGTCATTTCAGTTGAAACACGAGAAAGACTATCCTTTTCAGGACCGGCTTTCACATTTGCAATACGGACCTGTAGCAAATTAGATCTGTCTGAAAGCGTTTTAGAAACCAAATCCATCGTTTGATATGCATCATAAGCCACCCTTGCCTCTTCGCTAGTTTCAACTTTACTCATGTCAACCGGTTTATTTAATGAAGGTGAAAGAGATGCTGAAGAATTCCTGACTGCTGATTTATTTTCTGATGACGCATTAGTATTAGAAGCATTTATTTCCTGATCGTCGCTAACCTTCTCCGAAGCATTTAAAGCTATGAATCCAGGTTCTTCGTTCGTTACGAGGCTCTTTCTTTCTACAGCCTTATCAGACTCATCAGATAAAATTGAATTGTTTTTATTCTCTGTAATACTGTTATTTGGAGAATTAATTGAAGTATTATTATCAGATGCTTTTGAAGGCACAACATTAGTTGTAGATTTTTCAACAGTTGAATTATTTTCAACTATTGACTCATCTACTGAATTTACTGTAGAATTTTGTGTAGAAGATTTAGAAGGATTAGAACCGGAAGCATTTTTATTTTGAGCGGGCAATTCATTTGTTGAAATAGTATTTTTAACAGAGGATACATCCGTTGAAGTGTTTTTTTGTACAGACAATTCATTCGTTGAAATGTTACTTTGAACAGAATTTACATTCGTCGGAGTATTACTTTGATCAGGCCCGACATTCTTCTGAGCATTACCTTGAGAAGAATTAACATCTGAAGTATTCGATGTATTGTTTACGGGAGACTGACTTGTCGATTTTATATTTGCCAATTCATCGTTCCCATTTGAATCAACCGGGAGTTGTGAATTAACAGTTTGTTGTTGAGTATCAGAAGAAATTGCAGAAGGTGTTACGACGTGGCGATTAACATTATCTGCAAGTTTAGAAACTTTTGTATTCGTTGTACTTGCTTCTGTTGCTTTCTGATCAGGTGTAGTTGACGGTTGTCCGTCTAGATTGTCAGACGCTGTGTTCATATCTGTAGTAGAAGAATTGGCAGCAGTAGTTTGATCGGCAACCTTAGTTTCTGTAATAGAATTTATAGTTTGTGGATTTGTATTTTGCTTAACATCGGCGCCTTTTATTTTTTCAGAATCAATGCTACTTGAAGAAGTTTTCTGCGATGGTTGAGTGGAACTACTTTCCGTCGCTTGTGATATTGGCGTTGAATTATTTGCTGCGATAACATCAGAAGTGATAAATGAATCAGCAGCACTTGTTTCTTTTTTTTCCGGATTCGCAACAACCGTATTATTTTCAGAGCCGGTTGAATTCGACTTTTCATTCTTTGCAGAGTTACTTACTAAATTTCCGGCAACAGAATCCACTTTTGCAACAGCCTTTCCGGAAGGCTGATTGACACTCTTAGTTTCATTCTTTTCATTTGTTGACGAATTTTCTATATTATTTTCAGACAACGCAATTGGTTGACCTCCAACTTCAGCAACTGACTTTTTTATCTGAGAAGAATTTATAGCTACTTCTTGTTCTGTTGATCGAGTAACATCCGATTTGTTTTCATTACTTGTAAATCCTTGATCTGAAACCGAAAGCGTAGACTTTTCAGAAGTTATATTTGGATTCACATCCGTTTTCTTATTTTGTACGGAAGAAATCACATCAGAAGGCAAATTTGTGCTTGTGTTCGAAATTGCAGGTTCAGATGTTGAACCCTCTTTATTTATTGTTGAACCTGAGATAGCATTATTCACTTCCGTTGAACGAACAGTTGCCGGTTGAGTATCTGCCGAAACAGCATTTCCTGTGTTA
>JAYSPU010000265.1:0-5267 GCA_043721935.1 Bacteroidota bacterium
CCTTCTGCTTTTTTAAAACAAACATTAGAAAATATTAATCCAAAACACTTCCGGAATAAAACAGTTTTTTCGGCCATCAAAGGAATCGTTCCCGATGATCTATTAATAGTTGGCGATTATCTGAATCAAAAAATGGATATTCCTGTCGCGAAAATAGGAGTGATTACTGGTCCTTGTCATGCAGAGGAAGTTGCTATGGAACGATTATCTTATCTCACCATTGCATCAAGTGATTTGGATAATGCTCGACAATTGTCGGAACTGATGAATTGTCGTTACATCAAAACCGTAGTGAGTGATGATATTTATGGAACTGAAATTTCTGCAGTAATCAAAAACATCATTGCCATTGCAAGTGGAATTTGTCACGGTATCGGCTATGGTGATAATTTTCAGGCTGTACTTATTTCCAATGCTATTCAGGAAATTGAAAGATTTGTTGCAGCTGTTCACCCGATTAATCGTGACATCAAAGACTCAGCTTATTTAGGAGATTTATTAGTAACCGCTTATTCCAGTTTTTCAAGAAACAGAACCTTCGGAACGATGGTTGGCAAAGGCTATTCAGTCAAATTTGCTCAGCTTGAAATGAATATGATTGCCGAAGGTTACTATGCTACAAAATGTATTTTCGAATTGAATAAAAAGTATAAAGTTCGAATGCCAATTACAGAATCTGTGTACCGAATTTTATATGAACGCATGGCGCCGCGAATGGAGATGAAATTGCTTTCCGAAGAATTGAGTTAGTTTTTATCTAATCAGTTTCTCCACTACTACAGGCAAATATTGATACTCCAATTCGTGAATTTTTTTTGCCAATGATTCAGACGTTTCAGTTTTCGATACATGACAAGCAGCCTGAAAAATAATTTTTCCCTCGTCAAAATGCTCGTTCACATAATGAACGGTGATTCCGGATATGATGGCTCCTGATTTAATTACTGATTCGTGAACACGTGAACCATAAAATCCTTTTCCGCCATGTATTGGCAAAAGTGCAGGATGCAGATTTATCAAATGATCGGGAAAAGATTCGATGATCGTTTTTGGGATGAGCAATAGAAATCC
The DNA here is from genome assembly GCA_043721935.1 of Bacteroidota bacterium. GTDB lineage: Bacteria > Bacteroidota > Bacteroidia > AKYH767-A > 2013-40CM-41-45 > JADKIH01. The sequence continues at coordinate 1,072 of JAYSPU010000265.1, forward strand.
GGCTAAAACAATGTAGTCTGTTTTTATTTCATTCAAAAAATTCAAAACGGTTCCATCGTCAAATTGCTTTTTTGCAAAAACACGACAGGGAATGTTTAGTTTTTCAACTCTTTGAATAACTCCCGCATCCGGATTGTTAGTCAAAACAGCGGATACGGTAATATTTCGGTGATTTTGGAAATGCCGAATCAGGTTTTCTGCATTACTTCCCGAACCGGAGGCAAAGATGACCAGTTGTTTCATTGGTTTCAAAGTTAAATCTTCTTTAAGAATGCAGAGAAAAATTTAATCGCTTGGGTAATATTTTTTACTTTGCGGCTCATTCACTATTAATTAACATTAAATGTCTATCAACTCTGTCCTTCAGTACTTTGTACCAAAAGAACGAAAGTTCCAACCCTTATTTGAAAAGGCAGGTTCCAATTTAGTAGAGATTTCTAAAGTTCTTTATGAAGCATTGACAACTACTTCTATTGAAAAAAGAAATGCACACATTCGCCAGATTGAAAAGCTGGAACATGTCGGAGACGAATTGACGCATCAGATTTTTCATGAAGTAGGAACTACTTTTATTACGCCATTTGATCGTGATGACATTCAAAGGCTTGCTTCTATGTTAGATGATGTGGTCGACTATATACACGGATCAGCAAAACGAATAGAGTTATATAAGGTGGATCCGATTCACCCGTCCATGATTAAACTTGCGGAATTAATTGTACAATGCGCTGTCGAACTGAATACTGCTATTGATTCTTTGCGCAGTATGAAAAATATAATTAAAATACGCGAAGCATTGGTACGTGTCAATAGTATTGAAAATCACGCCGATGATATCTTCGATAATGCCGTTGCTCGTTTGTTTGAAGACGAAAAAGATGCTGTACAGATTATTAAAGTGAAAGAAATTCTGTCTGCTCTCGAAACTGCTACCGATAAATGTGAAGATGTAGCCAATGTAATCGAATCTATCATCATCAAACAAACCTAAGCTCTACAATGACGCTTCTTTTAATAGTAATTTCTCTTGCCATTATTTTTGATTACATAAATGGCTTTCATGATGCGGCTAATTCAATCGCTACCGTTGTTTCGACAAAGGTATTAACACCGTTCCGCGCCGTTTTATGGGCGGCATTTTTTAATGCTATCGTTCTTGTGCTTGCGCAAAATAAAATTCTGGGTTTCGAATTTAAAGTTGCCGATGCTATTGCCAAAATTGTAAAAACAGAAGCAATTGATTTATATGTAATCCTGGCCGGATTAATTGCTGCAATCGGTTGGAATCTCCTCACCTGGTGGTTGGGAATTCCTTCTTCTTCTTCTCATACTTTAATGGGCGGTTTTGCCGGTGCAGCTATTGCAAAAGGTGGTTTTGGTGTGTTAGCGGATATTGGGAAAATTTATCAAACCTTGGCTTTCATCTTTTTAGCTCCACTGATCGGTATGATCATGTCATACATTTTAGCAGTCGGTATTTTGCATTTATGTAAAAGATCCAATCCTTCCAGAGCCGATAAATGGTTTAGAAAACTGCAATTGGTGTCATCGGCCTTGTTTAGTCTTGGTCATGGTAGTAATGATGCACAAAAAGTAATGGGAATTATTGCTGCCGCACTTTTGGTTTATAAAACACAGACGCTCGGACTTTCAAAAGAGGCCGTTTCTCCTGATGCCTGGAATAATGTAACTGCAGTTATGGATTTAAAAGGCCACCAAAAAATTACACATATCCCATATTGGGTAGAGGTTTCGTGTTTCATGGCTATCGGTTTAGGAACATTAAGCGGAGGTTGGAGAATCATTAAAACAATGGGAACGAAAATCACCAAAGTAACTCCTTTTGAAGGTGTTAGTGCTGAAACTGCCGGTGCCATTACCTTGTATGCTACTCAGGCTCTGGGAATTCCGGTTTCTACTACTCATACTATTACCGGCGCAATCGTAGGTGTTGGACTAACAAAACGTCTTTCAGCCGTAAAATGGGGTGTCACCATTTCCTTGTTTTGGGCATGGGTACTGACAATTCCGGTTTCTGCGGTGCTTGCCGGACTTATTTATTCTCTCATCAAAGCGTTTTTAACCTAGCCTTTTTAAATACCTTTGTTTTTTATTTATCAGAAGCCTTTAGAATTTTGATTTTAGGCCGAATAAATTTTACTTTGCACCCTCATTATAAACACAAAAAAAATATATCATGTCAGACATTGCAGCAAAAGTGAAAGCCATCATCATCGACAAATTAGGAGTGGATGAAAAAGAAGTTACTACAGAGGCTAGCTTCACCAACGATTTAGGAGCAGATTCTCTTGATACCGTTGAGCTGATTATGGAATTCGAAAAAGAATTCAACATTGCAATTCCGGACGATCAGGCAGAAAAAATCGCAACTGTAGGTCAAGCTGTTGACTACATCGAGAAGAACGCCAAATAATTTTTTTATCAGCATAAAATTTCATGACCGTTCACATGGACGGTCATGTTTTCTTTGAGCAGGGTTGCCGATCGGCCTCTGATAGAATACCTTAAAACCCCACAGAGGAATGGAACTAAAACGTGTTGTCGTTACAGGTCTTGGAGCGCTAACTCCCCTTGGAAATAATCTAAACGATTATTGGAATGGGTTAATTAATGGAGTCAGTGGTGCAGGTCCGATTACAAAATTTGATGCATCTAAATTTAAAACCCGTTTCGCCTGCGAAGTGAAAGGGTATGATGTAAACGATTACTTTGAACGTAAAGAAGGCCGTAAACTCGATGGGTTTGCTCAATATGCTATGGTGGTTGTTGATCAGGCAATTAAAGATTCAGGAATAGATCTTGAAAAAGTAAATCACGATCGCGTTGGTGTTATCTGGGGTTCCGGTATTGGTGGACTCAAAACATTCCAGGACGAAGTTTCGGCATTTGCAAAAGGCGATGGTACGCCTCGCTTCAATCCTTTCTTCATTCCGAAAATGATCGCTGATATTGCTTCCGGTCACATTTCAATTCGTTACGGTTTCCGCGGACCAAATTTTACAACTGTTTCAGCTTGCGCTTCTTCAACGAATGCAATGATTGATGCCTTCACATATATCCGTTTAGGAAAAGCAGATGTCATGGTAACCGGTGGTTCTGAATCTACTATTAATGAAACATGTGTCGGCGGATTTAATGCTTTACAAGCCTTATCGCTTCGCAATGATGATCCAAAAACTGCTTCCCGTCCATTCGATTTAGATCGCGATGGTTTTGTAATGGGAGAAGGCGGCGGCGGACTTATCCTCGAAGAACTTGAACATGCGCGTGCGCGTGGTGCAAAAATTTATGCGGAGATTGTAGGTGGTGGTATGTCGGCTGATGCCTATCATATGACTGCACCGCATCCGGAAGGTTTGGGTGCTGTACTTGTTATGAGAGCAGCTATGGCTGATGCCGGATTGACTACAACAGACATTGAATACATTAATGTACATGGAACATCGACTCCAATTGGTGATCCACAAGAGATAAAAGCTATTCAAACTGTTTTTGGTGAACATGCTTATAACCTGAACATCAGTTCAACAAAATCTATGACCGGTCACTTGTTGGGTGCTGCCGGAGCCATTGAAGCCATTGCCAGTATCATGGCCCTTGTTCACGGAATTATTCCTCCAACAATTAACCATTTTACTGATGATCCTGCTTTTGATCCTAAGATAAATCTTACCTTTCATAAAGCCCAGAAACGCAATGTGAGTATTGTGATGAGCAATACATTTGGTTTCGGTGGTCACAATGCTTCTGTCATTTTTAAGAAGTACATATAAGAAAGTTGAGTCGAAATTAAATTAAGACCTTTTGAATCTTGTACCAAAGCTTTTCTTTCTGTTTTCAAAAGACAGAAAATTTGCCTCCTCGTTAAGGAATCTGCTCGGATTTTATCCGGGGAATATTTCCATTTATCATCTTGCTTTTCGTCATCGTTCCAGTGCGTCTGAACATCCAAGCGGTGTTAAACTCAGCAATGAACGACTCGAATATTTAGGAGATGCAATACTTGGTGCTGTGATTGCAGAATTATTATTTAAAAAATTTCCTTTTCGCGAAGAAGGATTTTTAACCGAAATGAGAAGTCGTATTGTAAACCGAGAACACTTGAGCAGGTTAGCAATGAAACTCGGTATCGATCACTTCATGACTAATTCAATTGACCCTTCCGCAAAAACACG
>JAYSPU010000266.1:0-2709 GCA_043721935.1 Bacteroidota bacterium
AATTAACTAATGTCCATTTTGACCAAAGTATACTATATTTTTGAATATGACAAAAATGATAGCAAAAATGGTCTAAAAGGGCAATTTTAAAACTTAAAAGCCGGAGGTGCATATTATGTGACAAAACAAAATGTTGATATTCTAATTAAAACTGGCATTCAGGTTCTTCGTATTGAAGGATCTGAATGTCTATTTATTTTAGTTTTGTCCCTTTTTTAGGGTAGATTCATGAGATACATTTGATGCATCATATTGAAACATCTAACCCATGGCAGCTTATACATCTTCTCTACAGGCGCTCTTTCCTTCTCTCAGGGCTTTGCCTAGATATGATAAAGTAATGCTCATCGATCACAATGAAGTTGATGTTTTTATTGCTCAAACATTGATCTTAGATTCAAAGTTTGCTTCGGATGTCGAGGTTGAATCTAACAGCCGACTTGTTATTGAAAGACTTGAATCTGCTAACTACCGTCAATTACCCGATATCATTTTTTTGGATGTATCCATGATGGATGATGAACACAATAATTTCATGTTGAAATTTTCGGAGTTACCGGAGATGGTTCGTGAAAAATGCAAGTTTATTATAATATCAGGAAAATACAGTAAGGAAGAACGTATCATGGCTTTGATGAACCCATACGTTATTGGCTATCTCATTAAGCCATTAGACAGTCTTCAGTTTCGTGAGTTCATTAAATAATTAAATCCTCAAAATCTCCAAAACCAAAATAACCATGAAAATTGTAAATCAAAATTCCGAATCAACTTCAATGTTTTCTGTTATCAAAGGTGGCAAAAACGCTTCTGATGTTCTACGGTTTAACGAAATGGATCTTTTATTTCAGGTAACGCAAGTATTTCAGGTCATCTACGGAGGCCAATTCAAATCAACTCGTACTAAAACTGCTTGATCATGATCGCTAAACTAAAACACTCTGTTGTTGATTTCATCCTTCTATTGGCTTTAGTAAGTTTGGTGCTGGGTGTTGTATTGATTTGATTCCTCCGGTAACGATTCATTACTTTGCCGAATGAAATCTTCAGTTTTTGGCGAGGTGAAAGCGTTACTTGAAGAAAAGGTAAAGGAATACAATCAGTCGTCTTTTCTCAGACAGGATCCGATTTCCATTCCTCATCTTTTCCAGAAGAAGCAAGACATTGAAATTGCCGGCTTTCTCACTGCTACCATTGCCTGGGGTCAGCGTCCAACTATTTTGAAAAATGCAAATTGGTTGGTCAGGCAAATGGATCTTGATCCACACGCTTTTATACTTAATCATTCAGTATCGGAACGTGACCGTTTTTCCAAATTTGTTCATCGTACGTTCAACGGTACAGATTGTATGTTCTTTCTGGAGTCACTTCAAAACATATATTCTCAATATTCATCTCTTGAAGATTTATTTCTGGAAACAGATGATAAATCAGCACCGGATTATCTTCATTCAATAATGAATTGGAGATCCCTTTTTTTTACGATCCCTTCTCCTATCCGAACACAAAAACATTTTTCAAACCCTTCTCAGGGTTCGGCATCAAAGCGGATTAACATGTTTTTGCGTTGGATGATTCGTTCCGATACTCATGGTGTCGATTTTGGTATTTGGAAAAATGCTGATCCGTCCCGACTCATCTGCCCGCTTGATGTTCATTCAGGTCGCGTTGCCAGAAAACTCAAACTTCTAGCACGTCCGGCCAATGATTGGAAAGCAGCAATTGAATTAACACAAGCTCTCAGAAAAATGGATTCAGCTGATCCTGTAAAATATGACTTCGCATTGTTTGGATTGGGTGCATTTGAACGATTCTGATTGCTTATATTTGGGCACAAATGCGATTTATCTACCCCGAATTCCTTTTCGCGCTATCAGCGTTAGCCATACCGGTCATCATCCATCTCTTTAACTTCAGGCGTTTTAAGAAGATTAATTTTACCAATGTCCGATTTCTACGTGAGATTAAACAGGATACTCAATCCAGGTCAAGGCTCAAACATATTCTTATATTAATCTCTCGTTTACTGGCTCTTGCTTTCCTGGTTTTTGCTTTTGCGCAGCCATTTATTCCGTCAAACAATCAACATAAGGGTGGTGGTGCAGAACGAATTAGCATTTACATTGACAATTCCTTCAGCATGGATGCTATTGGAAAAAACGGGAACTTACTTGAAACTGCTAAAAAGAAAGCACGGGAAATAGCTTCCGCTTATAAGGCTTCTGATCAGTTTCAATTGTTGACTTCCGATTTTGAAGGGCGTCATCAACGATTGGTAAGCCGGGATGAGTTTAAAAAACTGGTGGATGAAGTGAAGCCCGGATCGTCGGTCAGACCGTTATCTGAAGTTGTTCAACGACAGGAACAAGCTCTTTCAGGAATTGATCAGACCATTCATAAGTCTCTGTTTCTTTTGTCTGATTTCCAGAAATCAATTGCAGATATAAACGAAATCAAAACCGATAGTACAGTAAGAATCTATTTCGTTCCGATGAATGCTTCTAAACAGAATAATTTATCCATTGACACTTGTTTCCTTGATAAACCATTTGTTCAGTTAAATACGCCAACTACTCTTCAGGTAAGAATTCGAAACACAGGTTCAACTGATGCTGAAAATGTTCCGCTGAAACTTATTATTAACGGAGTTCAAAAATCAGTGGGAAGTATTAGTGTTCCGGCAGGAAGTTTAAATGAATCAACTCTTTC
>JAYSPU010000267.1:0-7284 GCA_043721935.1 Bacteroidota bacterium
GTCCGGTCGTTGCATCGGTATGAACACAACAACGCTGCAACCAACGATGCGTCATTTCCATGCTTTTTTTTGCATACAAATGATCGCAAGGGTATGGCGTACACTCATCAAAAGCCATCATGATGTCGCCGCCAATAACCCGTTGAATGTCGATTGCATATTCAGGTGTGAAAAAATGTTTGGAACCATCAATATGCGAAGAAAAAGAAACGCCTTCTTCCTTTATCTTTCTTCTGTCGGCCAATGAATACACTTGATAACCGCCACTATCCGTCAGAATTGGTCGATCCCAATTTATGAACTTATGCAAACCACCTGCATTCTTTAGCACCTCCAATCCCGGACGCAGATATAAATGATAGGTATTGCCCAGGATGATCTTTGCTTTGGTATCGTCTTTCAATTCCCGTTGATGAACGGCTTTTACCGTTCCTGCAGTTCCAACAGGCATGAAGATGGGCGTCGGGATGGAGCCGTGATCGGTTGTAAGAGTGCCGGCACGAGCCCCGGAATCTGTTTTTTCTATCTTGAATTGCATAAGTTGACGAAAGAGAGAAGGAGGTAAATGAATTAATTAGTTATGGAGTATATGTTGAGGTAAGGAGTTCGTGTTAAGTACTTAACCCGTTTCATCTAATTCGTATTGGCTTTGTAATTCAACGAAGAAATCTGAGAAAGACACGGTGTTTTGACTATCCAAAACACTTTTGATTCGTTAACATTCGTTCGTTAATATCTCGCCAAATATAAGGAGATAACAAAAGCTCACAATTTTACATTTGTAGTGAATCATAAGTAATTGGGTTTCCAAGCATTTGCATGTTGTATTTGAAAGATCACTACAAAGAAATTTTATTTGGTGTTTTAGGATTGGCCGGTCTGGTGCAGTTGGGATACTACTGGCTGGTATTCAGACGTGTTGCTTTTTTAAAAATCAGTCATGAAGGCGGCACTACACATCCTGTATCTGTCGTTATTTGTGCAAAAAATGAAGTGAATCGTTTAAAGAAATTTTTACCGGGTGTGCTGGAACAGGCATATCCTCAACTCGAAGTGATAGTTGTGAACGATTGTTCCTGGGATGAGACGGAAGAATACCTGAAAGAAATAGCACCGCTATATCCTCAACTGAAAATAGTCACGATCAAAGAACAGGAGAAATACAGACACGGTAAAAAATTCGCTCTCACGTTAGGAATAAAAGCAGCTAAGAATGAAGTGTTAATCATGACCGATGCTGATTGTTTACCTGCCGGTAAAAACTGGGTAGCGTTGATGCAAAAACATTTTCGAAAAGAAATTGCAATTGTTATCGGTTACGGAGCGTATACAAAAGAGAGTGGACTCATCAATAAGTTAATTCGATTCGATACATTTCAATCGGCCATGCATTATTTTTCTGCAGCAATTGGCGGAAATCCGTACATGGGTGTTGGAAGAAATCTTGCCTATACACAAAAACTTTTTTTCGAGAATAAAGGATTTGCAAAACACAATCACATCTTATCAGGAGATGATGACTTGTTTGTAAATGAAAATGCTACACCAACCAATACTGCTGTTGAACTGGATCCTGAGAGTTTCACGTATTCTGAGGCTAAACAGACATTTGGTGAATGGCTCACGCAAAAAAAACGACACCTGGCAACTGCAAAGCATTATAAAGGAAGCCATCAATTCATGTTATTTATCTACGGATTTACGGGTGTAATCTTCTATACCACGCTACTGGCCTTGGTTGTAATGCGATACGAATGGAGAATACTCTTATCTTTGTATGCAGCGACACTCCTCATTAAACTACCGGTTGTCTTTAAAACGGCAGCTAAATTAAAAGAGAAAGATTTGTTTTGGTTGTTCCCGATTTTAGAACCCATACAGACTTTCTTGCAACCACTCTTTTACACCGCTAACCTCTTCTCAAAACAAAACACATGGAAGTAAATCCAAATCTTTCCGAAAAAGCACAGATCGATTATAAGCTGGTGCAGTCGGCCGTTAAAGGTGACCAAAAAGCGTACGCTGAATTAATGTCGCGCTACAAAGATTCTATTTACTTCATGCTCCTGAAAATGGTCAACAACCGCGACGATGCGGATGATTTAACCATAGAAGCATTTGGAAAAGCATTTAAAAACCTCCATCAGTATACACCTGATTTTGCTTTCAGCACGTGGCTTTTCAAAATAGCTACTAATAATTGCATTGACTTCATTCGTCGTAAACGCAAACTGACATTCTCTATTGATAAGAGTATGGAGAATGACAGCGGACAAGAAATGCAATTTGAAATCAAGTCGCCTATGCTCGATCCCGAAGAGAAGATGATCAAAAAGCAAAAAGCGATCTTAATGCGCGATGTAGTAGAAAAATTAAAACCACGCTACAAACGTCTTGTTGAACTCCGTTATTTCGAGGAAAAATCATACGAAGAAATTGCAGACGAATTAAAATTACCACTGGGAACTGTCAAAGCCCAACTTTTCAGAGCACGCGAATTTCTGTATCAGATTTTGAAGAATCAGGAGGAGCAGATTTAGTCAGTTGGTCAGTTGGTCAGTTGTTGGCGATCAGCGATGAGCGATCGGTAATCAACGATCACCACTTTTCAGAAGGAAACTTGTGACGATTTCCCACTAACCCGGTGCACGTCATCCGGCGGATCTTGTGAGTTTACTGGCTTCTATGCATCTTTCATTCTTGTTAAGAGACGGCGATTGTTACTTGATATTGGCGATGAGCGATCGGTAATCAACGATCACCACTTTTCAGAAGGAAACTTGTGACGATTTCCAACACAATCTGTAATCGTCATCCGGCGGATCTTGTTTATGATCTTGATTATCGTAATAGTTGACAAGTATAATATCTAGTAATTAACACCTGAAAGTAGCATTCATTTCATTTTCTCAATAATTTTTCTATTTTTGAAAAACATTTTAATCGCTTTATGAAATTTAAATTTGCAATTCTATTCATTTTCTTGATTTCCATTGGCAATGCAAATGCGCAAAGTCTGAATTACATGAAAAAAGTTTATAGCTGGGGAACTACTATGCCTCAGAAGATTGAAGTCGATCCGATTTTTGCAGGTGGAGATGCAGTCATTTTAGAGGAATCATGCGTCTACAATATTTCAGGAAATCGTGTGCCAGCATATGGGCATTATACGTCTGCCGGGAATTATTTAAACTACGTTGAATCTTCCAATGGACGTTCTCCCGTTGTCCATAAACATTTGCGTATTAAATTCCTGACTGAAGAAGGAATAAAAAAATATTCCACTATCGTTCTGCCTGAAAGTTTTGACAGGCAAAGCGATCTGCTTGTCGTGCCGCATGATAAAAGGAATATCATCAGAAGGCCGAGGGGTGAATTTCAATGTGTAGATAGTTTCGGAGCAAGAATCATCAGAAAAGATGGAACTTTAAAGGAGATTGTAATGAATGAATCTACAGAAACAGAAGTTCGGCCAAGAACTACTAAAGAGGAAACCTATTTCAGCTGGATATTCAAGGTTGAAAATCTGGAGCCTGGTGATGAATTAGAAGTAGATTATGTTTTTGAAGGTTCATTCAACTCTTATGAAGCTTCAAAAATATTTCTCAATGGTGATCTTCCCAAACAAAACGTTTCCTTCATTCTCCGTGAAAGAATAAAAGATAAAAACATGGTTTTTGGTCACAATGGTATTCAGGCATCTGATACTATTTACTCTAAAGAAGGCGGCACTGAATACAGAGATTATATTTTTAAAGCAACTAATCTGAAAGGTGGAATTGGGGAGTGTGGCGCCCGACCTATCATGGAGCTTCCTTACATTTCTTTCTATCGGCATTCTTTTGATTTTGGTGAACGTGAAAATAATTCTGCTGTACTCACTAAAGCTTTGCCATATCCATGGTGGTACTTTTTATCTAAATTTCTGTCATACCGTTACGACAATCTAACAGATAAACTCTCCAGAACTGACAATACCACTGCATCTATAAATAGATTTTTCAATGCAGAAAAAAGTAAATTGAACAAGCCTAATTCATTGGAACTCTTTTCTTCCATTCAGCATTCGCTAAATGAGGATTTTTCATATGAAAAAAATGAAGATTTCGTCGATGGTACAGACAATCGTCTGGAAAAATTAGGCAAATATGTTGAATCTAAAACGCTTCGGTATGTAAGTAGGAATCGTTTATATGAAGAATTATTTTTACGCATGGATACTGACTATTTTATTTCATTTATACCTGATAAACGGACTGATGTTCTTGATCCAACCCATTTCGAAATTATTGGAAAATCCAGTTTGTTCTTTTCCTTTAAAATGAATAAAGGATTTAATTTTTGTTATCCTAAAGGAGGGCGATTCGGTTATGAAATAGGAGAATTTCCATTTTACTTCGAAGGTTCTACAACAGCACTTATTCCCCAGCATCTTCCTTCTGTGATGAGAATGGACCTCATGCCTGACGTTGAATATCCATTTATCCGTGTACCTGCAAATAACAAAAAGGATAATCTGAGAAATACTATGATGCTCATTAACATGTCTCTCGACTCTCTTAACTTAAGGGTTACCGGGAAACTAAATTTGAGCGGACAATTTTCTACACTTACAAGAGGGTATTATTTATATGGAGATAAAGACTCCACGGTGAACACTTCTTATTATAATTCAGTTCTCGATCTGGCCGATAAAAATGAAAAAGTTCATCTGACAAAAGGTGTTATAAACCAGGAATACCCATTCAATGCCGGATTTAAATTTGAGTTCACAAAAAATAATTTTATAACGAAAGAAAATGAAAACACGTTTTCCTTTCAGTTAAATGGATGGTTTAACAACATCCTTGATTTGGATTTTTCTGCGCGCAACCGCCAACAAGCTTACTATTCAGATTTTCAATACGAAGACGTGCATAATTTCATGATCCGTTTTGATCATCCGATAAAATTATCTGAAACAGAAATTATGACTGATACTGTTTCGAATGGATTTAGTTATTATGTGTGTAAAGTGGAGCAAAAAGATGAAAGAAGTATTAGCATTGTAACTGCTATGGTTATTCATACAGACAGAGTACCTGCTGACAAGGCAAAGGATATTGAAGATACATTCAATGCTGTTAAATCCTGGAATGCGCGGCGAATTACAATTAAAAAACTTTAAAAGTACTTTGCGGGTATTTTTTTTTCGTAGAGTACTTGATACTTAGTGCATGTTATTACGTATTAATTCTAAAGATACGGTATCTTAATACTGAATACTAAATACTCCCTATTCCACCTTACTTATTCTATACGGAATAACTTGATCAGAAGTATTAATGAAATAATTTCCCGTCTTCAAAAAAGTTAGATCCAATTCATTGTTCTCGCATTTTCCATTCAATACAATTCGTCCGTGAATATCTTTTACTGTACACATTCCGGATAAACTTTTACCATAAATTTTTCCTGTCGTAGGGTTTGGATATATTTCCGTTTGTTGTTGCAAAACAGTTGTAAATCCAACTCCCAAACTTCCATCTTCATCAATTGCCTGAACATAAATGTTACTTTGTGAATTCCTATTATCTTGCCAGCATAAAACTACTTTTCCATTTTTGCTTTCCGTTAATGTGCTATTGCTTTTGCTACTTACATTTGTTGAAACCGGAATGCGATTAGAGCTCCAATCTGATTGTCCGACTGTGTCTGATTTGCAGGCATAATAAAAATTATTCACTTGATTAGACTCTGCGTACGTAACGACGATTCCGTTGTTGACAGCGACTGCATTCAACTGAGTATAATTGACAGAAAGAGAAGGTGTGGAGACTAACCGACTGGCAGCGTTTCCAAAAAGTAAATTACCGGCTACGTCAAATTTTTGAACTGAAATATAATTTCCGGAGCCGTTATAAAACACAGCATAAAAATTATCGTTGCAAATAACCGGAATCACTCCGTCCAATTGATCAGAAGTGCTGATAGCTGAAACACGGACACCATTGGTTGGAAATAAATTGTTTCCATTTGCATCAAGGTGTTGTACAATTCCATCGTATGAAAATCCACTGTTCCTTCCATCAAGCCATGCTGCATAAAATCCAGCGTTGCCATCGGGAATTGCTTTTAGTCGCAGAATAATTCCAAAGGCTCCGATGTTTTGCATGGTGACAGGATTAGTGAGTAACTGTTGGCCGTTTATATCAAATTTCATCACTGCGAGATTTGATTGCGATGGATTAAAAGATGCATTCGACTTTCGGTAAATTAAAAAGAAGGAAGTTTCTGAACTGAAGACTAAAGTTGGATATGTCCAATACCGTAATAACTCTCCCGGCTGATAGTGATAGAAAATTCCATTACCCCACATTTTATTTCCTGCTGCATCAACTCGCTGAAGATAAATTCCGGTTGAATCGTCAGACTGCCAAGCGAAGATGCAACTTGAATCTGTCATTGCTAATACTTTTGGATTCACATCGGTTCCCGTCCCTGTTGAAAGTGTAACTCCCGATGCGCCCCATGCCGACTGACCATTTGCATATACCTTCGATGCATAGACATCAAAGTTTCCGCTTCGACTGTCTTCGTATGTGGTGATTCCATTTCCATTGGCATCAACTGTTGCATCGTAAACGGTCGTGTAGGTTTGAGTAACATCGGAATTGTTCAAGGTAATTCCACTTGTTCCCCACAAAGGATATCCTGCTGAATCTATTTTCTGATATCCGACTGCATACGCCGATCCGGATAAAAAACGAAAGCTGATCAAGGTTGCTCCTGAAGAATCCGCTTTTGAAATTGGATCGACACATTCACTCTGCAGAACTGCCGGTGTATTCAGTGTTGCATCTGAAGTCCATTGTGCATTGGATGAAAAAATATTTAGTAACGACAACATTGAAATAAGAAGTAATGATTTTTTCATGGTTAAAGGCTTTGGATAAAGTTAATGATTTAGTGTCAACTTTTACTGTCTTACTTAGCGCAGACTTTTTTACATCTATATTGCTTTGGCTTTTTAGGAACTATTCGGTTTTTTGAATTGAGAAAACCTAATTCTTAGGGGTTAGTATTGAATACAGGCGACAATACACTGTACACCGACGGCAAATTATTCCTTTCTTTGCACCCTATGCAGTCAATACTATCTTATTTTCCTGAACTAAATGCTTCACAAAAAGATCAGTTCGCTCAACTCGGCAATTTATATCAGGAGTGGAATGAAAAAATAAATGTCATCTCCAGAAAAGATATGGAGCATTTCTATACGCACCATGTTTTGCATTCACTGGC